>NZ_JBFUGE010000214.1:0-10179 GCF_056403075.1 Ideonella sp. P3_A4
GTAGTCTTCGGCGTTCAGGCCCATCGCCTGCAGCCTGGCGTGGAACTGCGCCAGCAATTCCGGGCCCAGTTCCTCGGCCAGCAACTGCTCGTGGCTCAGGCCCGAAATTGAATTGAACTCGGCGTGCGTGCGGCGCACAGCCAGCCACACCACGGAGAAGCGCGCCCCGGCCTCGGGCGTGTAGGCCGCGTAGTCTTTCGCGTCGAAGCCGATGCGGCCGTTGTTGGCCACGAAGCCCGGGTGGCCCTCGCTCATCGCCGCCTCCACCGCTTGGAAGTCGGCGTCGACCAGCGCCGCGCTTGACCGCTCACCGTTCGTCAGCTTGTAGGTCGCGCCGTACAGCGTGCTGCTGATCTCTTCGAGGTAGATCGGCAGCAGCTCCGGCTTCAGGCCCAGCGTCTGCTTGAACTCGATGATGAATGCCAGTGCGTCCAGCGGCGCCGCTTGGCCGTCCAGCGTCTTCTCGACTGACATCGGGTCGACTCGCCAGTGCCGCAGGGGCAATTGCTGCGCGTCGAATTCGTAGCTGGCTTGCGCGTCGGGCGACACCAGGCGGTGGCGCTGCCAGCCTTTGCGCGAGGCTGGGCCCAAGGTCTCTGGCACCAGCACCTGCTCGTGCGCAAACTCGGCGATCGCCTTGCGGACGAGGTGGCGGTTGGCTTGCTGCCAAACCTCGGGTGCCAGGTGGGCAGCGGTCGGCGTCGTGTCGGTTGGGCGGGTCATGTCGCAGCATCCTCAGTCAATGGTTGTTCAAGCGGTTGTTCAAGAAGCAGTGAATCGAATCGGGAATCCAGCGCCATCGCGCGCCGGAACTGTTCGCGGGTGCAGCTCGACAGCAGTGCCGTCTTGTGCGGCAAGGTCAACGGGGCATGCACCTCGAAGCCCACTGCGGCGTTCAGCGCATGCACCTTGTGGTTGCGGATGTCGGGCTCCACCACCACCCGCCGGGCGTGTAGGTGCTCGAAGATGAAACACATCAGCGTGCGAAACACGTGGCGGGTGTAGCCAGGGATGGGCCCGGCGTTGGTGTGGGCAGGCCCGACGAAGAAATGCATGCCGACATCGCCCGGCTGCACTTCGAAATGCTCGCCGAGCACATCGTGCGCCGGGTCGTAGCACTCCAGCACGAAGGCGTTGCGGCCCTCGATCTCGCCGACGCTGGCCAACGAGTGGCCAGAGCCGACCAGTTCGGCATACGCCGCCTCGACCTGCGCCACCGTGTGTTGCTGCATGCCCCAGAAGCTGGCGCGCGGCTGCGTGAACCAGTGGTGCAACCAAGGTGCGTCGGCCGCTGGCTGCAGCGCGCGCAGCCGCGTGATCCCGGCACCGCGCGGCCGCCAGCCGTCCGAAGGGATGGTGTAGTAAATTTTCACGTTAGGCATGTTGGGACTGCTGGTCTGGTAACGAAGACGCGGTGCTTTCGGCAGCTTGGCGAGGCGTCAACGCCCACGGGCAAAGCACGGCCGTGACCAACCACCCCAGCGCCGCCACGGCGAAGGTCAGCGGTGCGCCCATCACCTCGACCAACCAGCCGGCCGCCAAGGACGCGAGCAACACGCCCAGGTTCTGGAAGAAGTTCGCCAGCGCGTAGTCGGTGGCATAAGCGTCGGGCGTGCTGAGCTTGAACACGCTCGTCTCCAGCTTCACGATGCCCTGGAACAAGGCCCAGCCGAACAGGCAGCGCCCCAGCGACAGCAGCGGCACCGACGGAGCCGCCTGCAGCAGCAAGCCCGCTGCGCCGAGCAGCAGGTTGGGCAGCAGCGCGTCTAGCGGTTGGCGGCCGTTGCGCCGAGCCCGATGGTTCATGCCCAAACCCAGCAGCGCCATCGCCGCCGGCACCGCATAGGCCAGGCCCGCACCCACCTGGTTTGCCGAGCCGGTCAGGTCTTGCCAATAGCCGCTGAAGAATGGCCCGACGAGGTAGGCGCTGAAGTCGAACACCAACATCAACCCCGCCAGGCGCCAGATGGCCGGACTGGCCTTGCGATGAGGCTGCTGATCCGCATCGTCCACCACTCGAACGGCGCGGCGACTGACCAGCAGCCACGCGCACACCGCCATCTGCAAGAAGTCACCCGCCGCCATGAACACCAGGCAGCCGGTGGTTCCCCAGCTTTGCAGCAAGCCGCCACCGACCGCCGCGCCAGCAATGCCCACCAGGTGGACCACCACTGACAACACACCCACGGTGCCCGCGTGCTGCTCTGTCGATTGCAATCGCAGCAGGTACGGGTACATCAGCAGGTAGCTGCTCTTGCAGACGAACATCGCCATCGACAGCGCCCAGTACTGCCACAGCTGCGTGGCCTGGGTCGACAGCAGGCACAGCACACCGGCGGCGGCCTGCGTCCACACCAGCAGGTGCAGCGTCTCGATGCGACGCGCCACGCGCGCCCACAAAGGGAACGCCACCATCACCGCCAGCGAGATGCAAGCGACGTAGGCACCGGTGTGGAATTCGCTGAGCACGCCGTAGCGCTGCGCAAAGAACTGCGGGTAGAAAGCGATCAGCACCGCATCGCTGAAGCAGGCCAGCGCCGACATCGCGATGACGCTGTTGCGCAAGATCGGCGTCAAACCAGCACCTCGCCGATGGCGGTGGGTTCCTCGCGCACGCGCTGCAGCGGCCCGCCGAGCGGTGGCTCGAAGTGCTGCAAGGCAATACGCTCTTCGACCGGGTAGTGGTCGACGCCGGTCAGCTCCTTCACCAACGCGGCGTTGCGCAGGCAGCTCATCCCCAGGTCCGGGCTCGTCAGGCCCAGCGCATGGAAGCCCGCGTTCTGCACGAACACGTCGCGGCCCGTCACGTCCACACTGTGGTTGGGCGCCTGCTCGTAGCGGCCGTGCTCATCCATTCGCAACCGGCCACGCAGCCCGTCGATGAACGCCGGCACGCGATGCGCGTAGCCGGTGGCGAAGATCAGGCCGTCGGTGCGGTGCAGGTAGTGGCGCTTCAGGTCGGTGTGCTTGAAGCGCAGTTCGTACTCGGCGCTTTCGGGCTCGAACTGGCAGCTCTGCAGCTCGCAACCGGGCAACAGGAACGTGCGCAGGTTCGCCCCTTGCGCCTGCTCCTCCAGCAGGTCATAGATCGCGTTGATCAACTGCGCGTTGATGCCATGCGTGATCGGCCGCTGATCGCGCAACAGGCGTTGCCGTGCGGTGACCGGCAGGCGCTGGAAGTGCCGCGCATAGTCCGGTGAGCTGAGCTCAGTCGTCAGCTTGGCGTACTCCATCGGGAAGAAACGCGGCGAGCGGGTGATCCACTGCAGCGCATAGCCGTGCTGCGGTTGCTCGCGCAGCAGGTCGTGCACGATCTCTGCCCCACTCTGCCCGCTGCCGATCACGGTGATCGAGCGCTTGGCTTGCAGACGGCGCTTGTGCTGCAAATAAGTGCCGCTGTGCACCAGGCTCTGGTGCGGCTCGCAACAGGCCGGAAAGCCCGGCGTCGTGCCGATACCCAGCACCAGCTTGCGGGCACGGTGAGCAAWCACTCCTTCGCGCCCCACCCCACTGACGATGTAGTGGCCGCTGGCCGCGTCGTGCTCGATCTGCCGCACCTCGCTGCCGAAGCGCACCGACTTCAGCTGTGCACAAGCCCACTGGCAGTAGCGGTTGTACTCGCGCCTCGTGAGCGTGTACTGCTCGCGGATGAAGCGCCGGTACAGCCGCCCGTCCTGCTTGCAATGGTTGAGGTAGCTGAAGCGGCTGGTCGGGTCGGCCAGCGTCACCAGGTCGGCGAGAAACGGGTTCTGCAACGTGGCGTCGGGCAGCATCAGGCCCGGGTGCCAGTTGAACTCAGGCTGTCGTTCGAGAAAGAGGCAGCGGTACTGGGCCAGAGGCTCCAGCAGGCAGGCGAGCCCCAGGTTGAAGGGCCCGAGGCCGATGGCAATGACATCGTGGACAGGTTCGGTCTGCATGACGCTCCGGTGAAGGCTGTTTCACCAGAGATGACGAGTCAGCAGCCGATTTGTTCGGCCGATCCGAACATGTCGGCACAGTGCTACTGCGCGTTACCGCCTGCCGCGGTGCGGCGTGGGTCAGCTTTCTGTTTGGGCTTGCCGCGAGGCCGCAGTTGCCGCAACCGCGTGCCGGTGCGGCAGCAGGAACAGCGTGGTCAGCGCTACAACACCCAAGCTGGCCGACAACCACAGCGCATCGGCGCCCCAGCGGTCCAGGCACACGCCGAACAACCACGGCGCCAACGCGTGAGCCACACGCGCCGGTGCCACGAGCAAGCCCTGGCGCCGCCCGTAGCCATGAGCGCCGAACAGTTCCAGCGGCAAGGTGCCCTTGGCAATCGTGAGGATGCCGTTGCCTGCGCCGTGCAGCAGGCCAAACACGGCCGCCGCCGGTGCCCCCACCACGGCCAGCACCAAGACGCCCAGCGGATGCAGCGCCACCGCAAAACGCGCCGACCACACCGGGTGTACACGGCGCAAGAACCCGAACTCCATCAGCCGCGCCGCCACCTGCGCCGGTCCGATCAATGCACCCACCGCCACCGCCGTCGCCAGCGTCGCCCCAGCGGCCTGCAGCAGCCGTGGGAAGTGCGAGGCCATCGCGGTGCTGATGAAACCCGTGGCGGCGAACATCAGCGACAGCAAGACCGCCGTGCGCAGCGTGCCCTGCGAAGCCACCTCGCCATCTTTTGCCGCAGAGATCGGTGCCGGCGCTGGGCTCGGGTCCGCCCGCTCAGCACTCGGCAGCAACGCATTCAACGGCAGCCCCAGCAGCAGTTGCAGTGCCGCCCACGCAAAGCAGGCACCGCGCCAGCCGAACTGCGCTTCCAGCAACGTCGTCAACGGCCAACCTACTGTGCTGGCGAAGCCGGCGATCAAGGTGATTCCAGTGATCAGGTTGCGTGAGTCGCGGCCATGCAACCGGACCAACGTCGCGAACGCAGCCTCGTACAGCCCACTGCCCATGCCGATGCCCAACACCACCCAGGCGGCGAACAGGCCCAACGCGCCGTCGGCCAGCCCGAGTAGGGCGAGGCCCAGCGCGAACACCACGTTGCTGGCCATCAGCACCGGCCGGCCGCCACGCTTGTCGATCGCGCGGCCGGCGTAGGGGCCGATCAACGCGGACACCATCAACGCCGCCGAGAACGCCGCAAACACCGTGGGTGTCGACACGCCGAGGTCACGCGCCATCGGCGCGGCCAGCATCGCCGGCAGGTAGTAGGTCGAGGCCCAGGACAAGGTCTGGGCACTTCCCAACACGGCGACGGTGCTGGCGCGCTGATGCAGGCCGATCCTCATCCGCAACACGCAGCGGTGGTCGTCGCCGCGGCGGCGCTGTTGGCCGCCGGGCCGCAGCATGCCGACTTGGGCGCGGAAGCCTCAGCGAYGATCGCTGCGGGCTGAGGCTTCGCGCCACTGCCGCAAGACGCAGGACCGCAGCCGCCAGCCTTGGCGGGCTGTGCAACGGCAGCCACTGGCTCAGGGTTGGCAGTCGCGCCACAACAGCCACCCTCACTTTGCGCCCTCTCCGGCTCGCCGATCCCGCACACGCCCGTTTCCGGCAGCTCCAGCTCGACCCGGTCGGCGGCCTCGATGTCACCGGCAATCGCTGCCACCACTGAGCGCACCTGCTCGAAACCGGTGGCCATCAAGAAGGTCGGTGCGCGCCCGTAGCTCTTGACGCCGACGGTGTAGAGGCCCGGCTCCGGGTGCGCCAGTTCGTGGTGCCCATGCGGGCGAACGGTGCCACAACTGTGAACGTTAGGGTCGATCAACGGCCCGAGTGCCTCGGTCGACTCGAGCCAAGGGTCGAGCTTGACGCGCAGCTCGCTGGCCAGCGTCAGATCCGGCCGCTGGCCGGTGGCGCAGACGATCTCGTCGATGCCCTCCAGCTGCAGCGGCTGGCCCTTGGCACCCAGGCCGATCACGGTCAGTTGGCCATCGTCGCGGCGCAGCTCGGTGATCCGCAGCCCGGCCACGTACTCCAACCCGCCCGCATCCCGCAGGCGCCGCAGCGAGGCCCCCAGTTGCCCGCGCGCCGGCAGTGCATCCGCCGCGCTGCCGAACACGCGGTTCAGCACCGGCGAGCGCACAGCCCAGGCCAGCTTTGTCGCCGGTGCCTGCTGAGCCAGCTCCGCCAAATACAGCAGCGCATTCGCCGCCGAATGCCCCGCGCCGACCACCAGCGTCTTCTTGCCGGCGTAGCGGCTGCGCTGGGCACCCAGGATGTCCGGGATGCCGTAGGCGATCTGCGCCGCAGCTTCAGCCTCGCCGATCGCCGGCAAGCCGTTGGCGCCCAGTGGGTTGGGCGTGCTCCAGGTACCGGTGCTGTCGATCACCGCCCTCGCCCGCAACTCGAACACCTCGCCGTTGCGCTGGGCGCGGATCACGAACGGTGCCGTCTCGCGCTCGGCACTCTTGACCTTGTCGAAGCCCTCACGGCTCACGCCCAACACACGCGTGTTCAGCTGCAACGCGGCAGCCAACTGCGGCAACTGGGCGAACGGCACCAGCACCTTCTCGACGATTTCGCGTGCCAGCGGCAGGCCATCCGCCCTCGGCGCCTGCCAGCCGGTCGTTGCCAACAGCCGGGCCATGCTGGGGTCGACGTTGTATTGCCAGGGCGAGAACAGCCGCACATGCCCGTAGTCCAGCAGGTTCGCGCCGACCTGCGCCCCGGCCTCCAGCACCACGAACGGCAGGCCGCGCTCGATCAGTTTGGCCGCGGCCGCCAGGCCCACCGGCCCTCCACCCAACACGGCCACCGGCAACTCGGCGTCGAGACCCACCGCTGCGGGCTGCACCAAGGGTAACGCCATGAACGCGGCGCAGGCCGGGCACGCACCTTGGAATTCGGCCGAGGCTTTCAGCGCCGCGGGCGCGTCGTCCATCTTCATGCGTTTGAAGCCGACCTGGGCGAAGTACTCCGGCGCGGTAACTGTCAGCAGGTACAGCGTGCGGATCTGGCGGCGCTGCGCCTCGTGAATCAACCGATCGACCAGCAGCTTGCCGATGCCCAGCTTCTGCAGGCCCGGCAGCACTGCGACCGAGCGCAGCAGTGCGATATCGCCATAGACCTCGGCGCCGGCGCAGCCGATGACCTCGCCGTTCGACAGCGCCAACAGGTAGTTGTTCAAGTGCGCCTGGGCGCCGTCCAGCGGCAGCTTGTTCGCCTCCAGCAGCGCGGCCACCGCCGGCCAGTCGGCCTGGCCACCCTGGCGCAAGCTGATGTTCGTGTTCATCGACATGATCGAGATTCCTTGGCTTCGGCCGGCGGAAGGCAGCAGTTGGCTGCGGTGTCCTCTCGCAGGGCCTTCATCAACAGAAGCAGGGACTGTTCCACGCCAGCGCGCTCGCGCTCGGCCAGGGCCCCCAGCAGTTGGTCGGCATGCTCATCGAGCGTGCGGTTCAATTCGCCAACGGTGCGCTCGCCCTCGGCGGTGAGCGTGACGAGCCAGCTCCTTGCGTCTTGCGGATTCGGCTCCTTGGTGACCAGTCCACGCTCGACCATCGCGTCGACCGCGCGCGACACCCAGCTCTTCTCCAGGCACACCCGCGTGCCGAGTTCCACCAGCGACAACGGCCCCGAGCGGCCCAGCTCGGTGAGCAAGTGGCACTGCGTGTTGGTGGTGCGGCAGCAGTCGGCCACCACGCGCTGGGCGCGCGTGTACAGGCGTGCCACCTCGCGCAACAAACCGCCTGCCGATCCGCCGGAGTTTTTCATTTGGATGTGAATAGCAACTATATGGGCGCATCGTCGGCTCGTCTCATTTGGTTGTCAATAGCACCTATCTGGGCCAAGAAAACGGGGCGGCGCCCCGTGTGGACTGGCTTCAGCCCGTCTGTCTTGCAGCCGCCGCGGGCTCCAGCCACCGGCACACCAGCACCGCCAGCCCCGCACCCGCCAACTCGGCCGCCACGAAGCCCGGCACGCTGCTGGGCGCGATGCCGGCGAAGCTGTCGCTGAACATGCGCCCGAACGCCGCCGCCGGGTTGGCGAACGAGGTCGATGCAGTGAACCAGTAGGCCGCCCCGATGTAGGCCGCCACCATCGGCGCCACGCGGGCCGCCGGTGCGCGCAAGATCACCAACAACAAGCCGAAGGTCGCGACGCCCTCAGCCACCCACTGGCCCGGGCCGCTGCGCAGCTTGGCCGAGAACTGCACGATGCTCATGTCGAACATCGCATGCGCGAGCCAGGCGCCCAGCACCGCACCGGTGAGCTGGGCCACGATGTAGGGCAGCAGCAGCGAGCGCGCCAGCGCGCCACGCCCGGCCATCACCAGCGAGACGGCCGGATTGAAATGCGCCCCGCTGAGCGGCCCGAACACCTCGATCAGCACATACAGGCCACCCACCGTGGCCAGCGTGTTGGCCAGCAGCGCGACCGCCACGTTGCCGCCAGCCAGGCGCTCGGCCATGACGCCTGAGCCGATCACCACCGCCAGCAGCAGTGCCGTGCCCAGCAACTCGGCCAGCAGTTTCTGCCTCGTCGATACCGGCATGCTCAGCTCCGCGCGATGTCGGCCAACGCTTGCTGCAGCTCGGCGTTGCTCATCGTGCCCAGCGGCAGTTGCAACAGCTGCAGCATGCGGTAGCCAATGACCTGGCGCGTCAGCTCGAAGGCACTGGCCTTCTGTGCCTCGGCAGCGTTGGAAGGATCGGGGTAGCCCCAGTGCACCTTCACCGGGCCGCCGGGCCAGTACGGGCAGGTTTCAGCCGCCGCGCTGTCACATACCGTGATGACGACGCGCATCTCGGGTGCACCTTCGCCAACGAACTCGTCCCACGACTTGCTGCGGTAGCCGCTCGTGTCGACGCCAGCATTGGCCAGCGCCTCGATCGCGAACGGGTTGATGCGGCCGCTAGGCGTGCTGCCGGCGCTGTAGGCCCGCACGTCTTTGCCGAGCTTGGCGGCCCAGTGGTTCAACATGCCCTCGGACAGCACGCTACGCGCCGAGTTGTGGGTGCAAAGAATCAGGACGTTGGTGGTCATGGTCGAACGAAAACAATGAGGGAAAGATGAGCGGGAGTCAGACGCGGCAGCACGGCGGCATGAAAACGGCCAGCAACTGCTTCATGTACGAGCCGGTGGCTGGGTAGCCACTGCTGCTGCCAAACAAGCCGATTCGAGCCGGCCGCGCAGCACCGCGCGGGTGGCGAAAGGTGCCGAAGACGTGGTCCCACAGCACCAGCGCGCTGCCGAAGTTCGAGTTCGCCTCGGACGGCCGGGCCGAGTGATGCCAGCGGTGCAGCTCGTTGGTGCTGAACAGGTGGTTCAACCAACCGCTGCGCAGGTCGACGTTGACGTGCTGCAGCATCAACACCGGCTGCGTCAGCGCAGTGGCGCCCAGCAGCACGTCGGCCGGCGCGCCCAGCAGCCACAAGGGCAGCAGGCTCACCAGCGTGTTCAGCGCGTGGTTCAGCGGATGAAAGCGGAAGTTGTTGAGCCAGTACAGGCGCTCACTGCCATGGTGAAGCGCGTGCAACTGCCACAGGCCACCCAGCGTGTGGTGCGCGCGGTGCGACCAGTACTTGCTGAATTCGATCCAGAGCAGCACCGTCAGCAATTGCGCCCCAAACGGCGCGCCAGCAAGAAACCAGTCCGGCAGATCGGGCCGGCCCACGCCCCACCAGAGCGTGATGGCCAATACCGGCATCGCGGCCTTCAGCAGCGGGTCCACCAGACCGATCAAGATCGTGGCACTGGTGGCGTCGGTGGCCACGTCGTTCCGAGGTAGCGACCACTGCGGGTCAAAGGGGGCGAGCCGCTCCAGGACCGCACCAGTGATCAACGTGAGCACACTGCTCGCCAGCACCACGGCCTCCAGCGGCCAGCCCCAAGCCCGAGCGATGCCGAAGGCCGCGAGACTGCCACCCACGGCAAGCGCGTACAAATGCCGTGTCAAGAACCCAAGCATGGCCAACGACTCAGCAGCAGGACGAAGCCGGCTTCACGGCGATGCCGATGGGCTTGCCGCGCGGTGCCGGCGTAGCGCAGCAGGCGCTGGCGTCAGCCGCCGCGGGAGCCTTCTCACTGAACACGGGGATGTTGTCGAGCGTGTGAAAGTGCTCCCACGCAATGCCTTGCGGGTCGGTCATCCAGTGCTTGTCGCTGCGGGCATAGCAGCAGGTGGTTTCGCCCACGTCTTGCAGCGTCAGGTCGGCGGCTTCGGCCTGGGCCTTCAGTGCGGCCAGCTCTTCGGCAGTGTCGGTC
>NZ_JBFUGE010000215.1:0-10152 GCF_056403075.1 Ideonella sp. P3_A4
CTTCACGCCACGCTCGCGGCACTTCTCGGCCAGCTTCTGCGTGAAGACGCGGGCATCGCCCGACTCGTCGCTGGGCGTGTAGGTGCCGCCGTGGATGTTCGGACCGAAGGCGGCCAGCGACGGCTCGACCTTCAGCACCTCGTCGCGGTTCAGCACCCGGCGATCGACGCCGTGCTGGCGCATCAGCTCGGCACCGGCGGCGCCGGCTTCGAAGTCCTTGGCCGACGAGAAGAAATGCAGGATGCCGCGCTCGAGGCGGTCGTATTCGATGCCGGTCTTGTCGACCAGGCCCTTGAGCGACTCGTGGCTGTAGGCGCCCAGGGCGACCAGCTGCTCGACGTTGCGGGCAAACGCAGCATCAGAGCACTGCAGCAGGAACTTGATGCCCCAGCGCCACTGGTAGGGGTCAAGCCGGGGCCGGAACAGCAGCGGCGAGTCGTCGCGCAGCAACCACTTCAGCACCTTCAGCGGTGCACCGGCATTGGCCCAGGGCTCGCAGAAGCTGACCGAGATCTGCGCGCCGTTGGCGAAGCTGGTTTCCAGCGACGCGTCGGGTTGGCGGTCGACCACCGTCACATCGTGGCCCTCTTCAGCCAGATACCAAGCGGTGGAGATGCCGATGATGCCGGCGCCGAGAACGATGACCTTCATGCCAGAGCTGCTGCGAAATTGAACTCAGCCCATTCTCGGCAGGCAGCTCCAATAAATGAAGCAAAACTCATGAAATTCACACTTCATTAGGTTTGCTGATATTGGCGAAGGCGGGCCTAACTTGGACGCTTCGTGGCGGCGGCAGGTGGGCAGACCGGCGAGTTCCCCGAGGCGAGACCGGTGAGCCACAGTCGCGTGCAAATGCCGCAACTGCATGGCTTTACCCCTTGAAATAGAGGTAACGAAAAACCGCAACAGGACGAAACTGAAGACACACACCCGCACCGGAGACCCACCATGTCGAACGCCGCTCACCCCAGCCTGTTGCGCCGTCTGATGGGCCTGGGCGCGACGCCCGCGCCGGAACTGGACCCGGCCGACATGGGCACTGCGATGGGTCTGGACTTCTGTCTCGACGAGCCACCCGCCGACGTGGTCGCCGCGACGAAGCTTGCCCAGGCGGGTCGGGTGAGCATCGCGCAGACGAGCTGGCTGCGCCGCTTCAGCGCCAGCTGAAAAAGCTTGCCGCTGCACCGACGCAGCGGCCGTTGATGAATCTCGTGCGCGCTCAGCGCACCAGCAACACAGGCGTCGTGCAGTGCGCCATCACCTTCGTCGTCACCGAGCCCATCACCAAGTTGCCCAGCGAGCTGTGGCCGTGTGAGCCCATCACCAGCAGGTCGAACTTGCCCTTGGATGCCACGGCTGCGATGTTCTCGGCCGCGTGGCCGATCTTCGCCACGAAGGTGGCCGAGAGCTTCTGCTTGGTGAAGAACTGGCGGATCGGCTTCAAGACCTTCTCGGCTTCCGCCTCGTAGTAGGCGGCCAGCACCGACTTGTCCAACGCCGCGGCAGCGCGCGGCGGCACGGCCATCACCGAATGCAGCACCGTGTAGTCGTGGTGCTCGCCCAGCCAGTCATCGTGCGCAGCCAGATAAGCCAGCATGCGCTTGGTGTAGGGACTGCCGTCCACGGCAACCAGGATCTTCATCGTTCATCTCCTCGGGAGTTCAAATCAGTTTCGCATGGGCCTGCCGGTGCGGCCTGTGGCTTGTCGACATGGTGGCGGGGCACGTCGATCGTGAACTGCGGACGAAAGGTCTCCTGCTCGCCCTTGCTGTAGTAGCCGCGCGGGTTGGCGAACACCTCACAGCGTTGGTGGTGGCCAGCGCGGTAGTGGCTGGGGCAATGCAGGTGGCCGTGCAGCCAGACGTCGGCCAGGTCGAACAGCTCGTCCAGCGCGTTGCAAAAGCCCGCCGTGCCGGGCGTGAGGCCGTAGCGCGGGTCGGCGCTGCTCAGGCTCGGCGCATAGTGGGTGACGACGACGGTGGTGCCGTCGAACGGTTGCGCCAGCGCCTCGCGCAGCCATTGCTGGCATTCGAGTGCGACCTGGCGCCACTCTTCGGCCAGCATCGGCTCGCCGTACCGCGTGGCGGTGAAGCGCTGCAGGTAGAAGTTGGCCGCACGGTAGGCCTTCTCTCGCGCCTGCAGCTGCTGGGTCACGGTGTTCTTGCCGATCGCCAGCGCGTCGAAGTCGCTCCACAAGGTGGTGCCGATGAAGCGGATGCCGTCGATCACCAGCGTCTCGCGCTCGAGCCAGGTGATGCCCAAGCGTTCGCAGGTGGCGCGTAGGCGCGCGTGGGCTTCTTCGAAATCGAGGCCGTCGTACTCGTGGTTGCCGGGCAGGTAGAGCACGCGCTGCCACGGCGCGCCGGGCTGGCCGGGAGCGAAACGCTCGAGCCCGAAGTCGGTGCCGGTCAGCCGGGAGTTCGCTTGGTACGAACCGATGTCGCCGGCCAGCACCAGCGTGTCGGCGCCGGGAGCCGGCGGCAGCATGAAGTCGTGGTAGCGCTCGAGGTGCAGGTCGGAGGCAAGTTGCAATCGCATGGGGGCGATGATCGCAAACCTGCGCAGCCGGCGCTGGCGTCACGTCGTTTCGTAGCGGAACACTTCTTCGAGCGGCTTGCCGAAGGCGGCGGCGATCTTGAACGCCAGCTCCAGCGAGGGCGCGTACTTGCCGGACTCGATCGCGATGATGGTCTGGCGCGTGACGCCGGTCTGTTCGGCCAAGTGGGCCTGCGTCATTTCACCGGCGTCGAAGCGCAGGCGGCGGATGGAGTTGACCACCCGCGGTGCACTCACCTTGCCACCCCGTGCCGGTAGCCCAGCACCTGGCCGGCGTACTTGGTGACCTCGGCAACCACGAACGCGAACAGCAGCCACTGGCCGATCGCGATCACGCTCATCTCCGGCCCCCAGACCGACAGGCACAGCAGCAGCGCGATGCTGATGCTCAGCACGATGTAGGCGCGGCGGTACGCCATCGAATCGATCACGGTGTCGCGCTCGTCCTCGGGTTCGCGCGCGGCCTGCCAGGCCAACGCAATGTGCGTGGCGGCGGTGAGAACCGTCTGCACGACGACGGCCAACGCAAAGCTGAGCCAGATTTCGGCCACGATGACCGGCCGCCCCTGCTGGAACAGCCCCCAGACGTGAACGAAGTAGGGCGTGAACACCAGCAGGGTGCTCAGCAGGCAGATCCAGGCGCTCTTCTCGCGGAAGCTCATGGCGGTCCCTCGGTTGACGATGGATGCCAATGTATTAATCAGCGGACTTTATGTCAAGTTTGTTTTACATTGAGTCCGCTTTGATTGACTTCACGAGGGCTCTGTGGCGCAGGCGTACATGCGTGTGGCCACGTCCTTCAGCCAAGGCTGCGCGGCCCAATGCGCTTGTGTGAAAGCGTCGATTTCCGCCTGGTGTTGCAACGAGGCGCCGACCATGTCCAGCCCGTCAATCAGCATGCGTTGGTGACGTGGTGAGAGGCTGAACGGCGCGCGAAGCTTCGGGCTCGTCACCGTCAGGGCTTCGAGATCGATGCGCAGTGGCAGCGGCCCCTCGTGCGTTGCGGCTTCGTCGAGCAGGGCCAGGGCGTTCGCTTCGCTCACCATCGTCGGCAGCAGCAGGTTGTTGATGGCATTCGAATAGAAGATTTCTCCGAAGCTGGATGCGATCACGGCCTGGAAGCCGAACTGCTGCATGCCCCACACCGCGTGCTCGCGGCTGGAGCCGCAGCCGYAGTTCGGCCCGGCGATCAGGATGTCGACGCCGGTGAACGCCGGCTGGTTCAGCACGAAGCCTTCGTGTGGCCGGCCTTGCGCATCGAAGCGGAGGTCGTACAGCAGGCCGCCCGCCAGGCCGGCCTTGTCGATGCCGCGCAAGAACTGCTTCGGCATGATCTGGTCGGTGTCCAGGTTCGCGGTGGGCAGCGCGGCGGCGCGGCCTTCGATCACGCCTTGCTTCATGCGAGCGTCCTGACGTCGGTGATGTTGCCGGTCACCGCCGCCGCCGCGGCCATCGCCGGGCTCATCAGGTGGGTGATGGCACCGCGGCCTTGTCGGCCTTCGAAGTTGCGGTTGGTGGTGCTGGCGCAGCGCACGCCATCGGCCAGCACGTCGTCGTTCATCGCCAGGCACATCGAGCAACCGGGCTGGCGCCACTCGAAGCCCGCGGCTTGCAACAACGCGGCGATGCCTTCGGCCTCGGCCTGCGCCTTCACCGCGCCCGAGCCCGGCACGACCATCGCGCGTACGCCGGGTGCGACACGGCGGTTGCCGACGACGGCGGCCACGGCGCGCAGGTCCTCGATGCGGCCGTTGGTGCACGAGCCGATGAACACGTGCTGCACCGGGGTGCCGGCCAACGGTGCGCCGGCGGTCAAGTGCGTGTAGCGCAAGGCTTGCTCCGTGCTCTGGCGTGCGGCCGCATCGGCGGACGCGGTGGGTGAGGGGATGCAGCCAGTGATCGGGATGGCCTGGTCCGGGCTGGTCCCCCAGGTGACGTAGGGCGCCACCTCACTGGCATCGAAGCGGTGCTCGGTGTCGAACACGGCGCCATCGTCACTGTGCAGCGTGGCCCAGTAGGCGATTGCCATGTCATGCCAATCGCCTGCGGCCAAGTCTGGTGCATGGCTCAGCACATAGTCGATTGCCACCGCATCCGGCGCGATCAGTGCGCCACGCGCACCAGCCTCGACTGCCATGTTGCACAGTGTGAATCGCGCCTCGACGCTGAGTGCGTTGATCGCGCTGCCGGCGAACTCGACCACATAGCCACGTGCCCCTTGCGCGCCGATGCGCGCGATGATCGCGAGGACTAGGTCCTTCGCCGTCGTGCCCGTTGGCAACTTGCCATCCACCGTGATGCGCATGTCGCCAGCGAGGCGATAGACCAGCGTCTGCGTCGCCAGCACATGCTCGACTTCGCTGGTGCCTATGCCGAAGCCCAGCGCGCCGAGGGCGCCGTAGGTGGTCGTGTGGCTGTCGCCGCAGATCACCACCATGCCGGGACGGATCATGCCCAGTTCCGGTGCGACCACATGCTCGATGCCTTGCAGCCGGTCGTTGGTGTCGAACAGCGGAATCTGGTGACGCTCGCAGTTGCGCTTCAGGTTCCTTGCCTGCAGGGCCGAGGCCGGGTCCTGGATGATGCGGTGCCCGACCGGGTGGGTCGGGATGATGTGGCTGACCACCGCCACGTTCTGCCCAGGCACCGCCACGCCGCGGCCGCGCTCGTGCAGCCCGGCAAAGGCCTGCGGGCTGGTGTATTCGTTCATCAGGTGCAGGTCGCAGAACAGCAGCACGTTCTGCTCGTCCAGCACTGCCACCGTGTGCGAATCGACCAGCTTGCGGTACAGCGTCTTGGCCATCGCGCTCAGTCTTGTCCGGTGAGAAAGGGCAGGGCGATCGAGAGCAACTGCTCAGGCGCTTCTTCGGGGATGTAGTGGCCGCAGTCGACCGCCTGGCCGCGCACGTCGGCCGCGACCTTGCGCCACTCTGCCAGCGGGTCGAAGCAGCGCTGCACGATGCCCTTGGCGCCCCACAGCACCATCAGCGGCATCGCGAGCTTCAGCCCCTTCTCACGGTCAGCGCGGTCGTGTTCGAGGTCGATCGACGCGGCGGCGCGGTAGTCCTCGCACAGTGCATGGGCGGCGCCAGGCTGCTGCAGGCAACGGGTGTACTCGTCGAGCGCGCGCGGGTCGAACGGGCCCAGCCCAGCGTGACGCGCGCCCATCAGCTCGCGCACATACGCGCCGGGGTCGGCTTCGAGCAGGCGCTCGGGCATCGGCGCGCGCTGGATCAGGAAGAACCAGTGCCAGTAGGCACGGGCAAAGGCCTCGGTGGTTTGCGAATACATCGCCAGCGTCGGCGCGATGTCCAGCACCACCAGACGCTTCACGGCGCCGCCATGGTCTGCAGCCATCCGGTGGGCCACGCGCGCGCCGCGGTCGTGCGCCAGCACCGCGAAACGCTCGTGGCCTAGCGACTGCATCACGCGCAGCATGTCGCGCGCCATCGTTCGCTTGCTGTAGTTGTCGTGATCGGCCGCGCCGGCGGGCTTGGATGAATCGCCATAACCGCGCAAGTCAGCCAGCACGACCGTGAAGCGCTCGGCGAGTTGACCCGCCACGCGGTGCCAGATCGCATGCGTCTGCGGGTGGCCGTGCAGCACCAGCAGCGGCGGGCCGCTGCCGCCCACCAGCGCGTTGATCTCCACGCCCTCGTCGGTGGCCACGCGGCGTGATGCAAAGTCGGGGAAGAACGTGGCGTCGACGGCGTTCATGGCATGCCTTCTGTGACTTTGAGTGAGGCCATCGTAGGCCTGAAGGCCTCGGAAAGGGCGTCGCGTGGCGCACATCATTCATTCCAATGGCGACACAATCGATCGACAATCGGCTCAATGGACGCTGTTTCCGACCTGAGCTTCTTCGTGCTGCTGGCCCGCCTGGGCAACCTGAGCGCCGCGGCGCAGCAACTGGGCGTGACGCCGCCAACCGTCAGCAAGCGGCTGGCGGCGCTGGAGCGGCGGCTGGGCGTACGGCTGCTGCACCGCACGACGCGGCGCGTGAGCCTCAGCGCCGAGGGCGAGGCTTATCTCACCGAGGGTTCGCGGCTGCTCGGCGAACTGCAGGTGCTGGAGCAGACGGTGGCCGGCAGCCGCGCCACACCGCGCGGCTTGCTGCGGGTGCACGGCACGCTGGGCTTCGGCCGCCGCCACCTGGCGCCGGCGCTGTCGGCTTTTGCGCGCCAGCATTCCGAGGTCGAGGTGCAACTGCAGTTGAGCGACCGACCGGTGAACCTGGTGGAGCAGGGCATCGACGTCGCGGTGGAACTCGGCAGCCTGCCCGATGCACGCCTGACCGCGCGCCGCCTGGCGCCGAACCGCCGGCTGCTCTGCGCCACGCCGCGCTACTTGCGCGCGGCCGGTGAACCCGCGCGACCCAACGAACTGGCCAGCCACCAGTGCATCGTGCTGCGCGAGAGCGACGAGACCTTCGGTACCTGGCACCTGCGCTCAGGCAGCAAGCAAGAGACCGTTAAGGTGCGCGGCCGCCTGGCCACCAACGACGGCGACACCGCGCTGCAATGGGCGCTCGACGGCCACGGCATCCTGCTGCGCTCGGTTTGGGACGCCGCGCTCTACCTGCGCTCCGGCCGCCTGCGACAGGTGCTCGCCGACTGGCAACTGCCCGATGCTGATGTGAGCGTGGTCTACCCGACCAAGCAGAACCTGTCGGCGCGTACGCGGGCTGTCGTCGACTTCCTGGCCGACTGGTTCGACAAGCACCCGCTGCCGACCTGGCCTTGACGGCGCGTTCTACACTTCGCCTCGGCGGTGCCTCGGCATCGCCAGCGTTCTCAGGGCGGGGTGAAAGTCCCCACCGGCGGTGATGGCGGGGCAACCCGCATGAGCCCGCGAGCGCCCACCCAGCTCCCGCTGAGTGGGGTCAGCAGACTCGGTGTGATCCCGGGGCCGACGGTCACAGTCCGGATGAAAGAGAACCGCTGCGGTAGGCACCGCCTGCGTTTCGACGCAGGACGACGGTGCCCGCCGTGCGTTCCTGCGCCCTGATTCTGGCCACCGTCTATCCAAGGACACACCATGAATCAGTCCCTTGCTTCCTCCAAGCTTCAAGCGCTGTCGCAGCCCACGCGGCCGCCGCGCCGCATTGCCGCCATCTGTGCCTCCTGGCACCGCGACATCGTCGACCGGGCGCGCGATGCGTTCTTCGCCGAACTGGCCCGCGAGGGCTGGCCACCCGGTCAGGTCGAGACCTTCGACGTGCCCGGCGTGTTCGAGATCCCGCTGCTCGCTCGGCGGCTCGCGCAGACCGGCCGCTACGAAGCAATCGCGGCCTTTGGTTTCGTCGTCAACGGCGGCATCTACCGGCACGACTTCGTCTCCGGCACGGTGATCGACGGCCTGATGCGCGTGCAGCTGGACACCGGCGTGCCGGTGCTGTCGGCGGTGCTGACGCCGCACAACTTCCATGACCATGACGAGCACCGGCGCTACTTCAGCGAGCACTTCGTCGTCAAAGGCACCGAGGCGGCGCAGGCCGCGCTGAAGATCCTGGCGCTGCACCGCGACCTCGACACACTCGAACGCGTCGACGCGCTGGCTTGATCAGCGCGCGGATCTGAGTGAAGGGCGGCTGCATGCCGCCCTTCTTCATGCCGCCCTCAGACAGTCGACGATCTTCAGCCGCGCAGCACGCCAAGCCGGCAAGAACCCACCGATCAGGCCCATGACGAGCGAGAAGACCAGCGTCTGCAACACGATGCCCGGCGTCAGCTTGAACTGGAAGGCCAGCTCGGCAAAGGTCTGGAAGTTGGTGGTCGAGATATCGACCGCTTGCATCACGCTGGCGCCCAGCAGCCCCAGCACGCCGCCCACCAGGCTGAGCAACAGGCTTTCGGACAAGAACGCCAGCAGCACCGCGCCGCGCCGAAAGCCCAGCGCGCGCAAGGTGCCGATCTCGCCGGTGCGTTGCGCCACCGCGGCGAACATCGTGATCATCGCGCCGACGATCGCGCCGATCGAGAAGATCACCGACAACACCGTGCCGAGGATGCGGATGAACTTGGCGAGCCCCTCGCTCTGCTCTTCGTAGAACTGAATCTCGGGCTTGGCATCGACCTGCAAGCGCTGGTCACCATCGATCGCGGCCTTGGCGTTGGCATAGCCGTCGGCGCTGGCCAGGCGGAAAACCACGGTCGAAAACGCGCTGCGCCTGAACGACTGCATCATCAGATCGGCATCGCCCCAGATCTCGGAGTCGAACGCGGTCTTGGCCGCGTCGAAAGTGCCCACGATCAACCAGTCACGGCCGCCGAAGCGCAGGGTGTCGCCAATATGCGTGCCCTCGAAGCCCGCCGCCACCGCATGGCCGACCACGATCTCGGCGGTGCCGGCACGAAACCAGCGCCCAGCGGCCAGCTTCACCTGCGGCCGCAGCGCGGGGCCGGCCAGGCCCATGCCGCGCATCGTCACGTTGCTCGGCTTGCCGGTGCCGGCCTTGGGCAGCGAGTTGAGCACCACCGTTTCCTTCGACACCAGCAACTCGCCCACGCGGCCGGTGGCGACGCCCGGCAATGATTCGAGGATGCCGGCTTGGATGCGGTCGACGCCGCTGTTGATTTCGGCCCCCGCGCCCTTGCGCAGCACCAGCACGTTGTCGGCCTGGCCGGTGGCCACCAGCGTCGCACGGATGCCTTCGCTCATCATCAGCACGGTGGCGAAGGTGTAGACCACCAGCCCCATGCCGGCGGCCGTCAGCAACGTGGTCACGCGCCGCACCCACAGGTTGCGCGCGATGTAACTGAACGGGACGACGTTCATCCGATGTGTCTCAGGCCTTGCACGATGTCGATCCGGCTCATGCGCCAGGCCGGCCACGCGGCAGCGACGATGCCGACGATGGCGGCCGCGCCGCACTGCATTGCCACGGTCGACGCCTGCACCTGGAACACCGGCAGGAAAGAGCCCAACGCGCCGGCAATGCCGGCCACCGCCGGGAAGGTCGCGGCCAATCCGATCGCACCGCCAATCAACGCGATCAGCAGGCTCTCGCCGAACAGCAGCCGCACGACGAAGCCGGGCGAGAAGCCCAGTGCCTTCAGCGTCGCGTATTCGGCCATGCGCTCGCGCGCCGTCATCGTCATCGTGTTGGCCATCACCACCATGATGATCACGATGATGATGTAGCTGACCGCTTCGATCGCCGCGAGGATGGTCTCGCTCATCGAGACGAAGCTCAGCTGGAACGCGGCTTCGGTTTCGGTCAGCGTCTCCGCGGCCGAGTTCTTGAACTGTGCATCGACCCGCTGCGAGATCAACGCGGCGTTGTGCGGCTCGTCGATGCCCAGCACATAGACGCCGACGAAGTCAGCCCGCGGGCCGTATTTCTTGCGCAGCGTCTCGTTGATGTACTGCCAGTGGAACAGCATCTGCGACTCGTCGGTCTTGGCCTCGGCGCCGTCCCAGATGCCGCGCAGCGTGAAGTTCCAGGTGCCCGAGTAGATCGTGCCGCGGATGGGGATCTGATCGCCGATCTTCCAGCCGTAGGTGTTGGCCAGCTTGCGACCGACGATCGCGCCCTGGCGGTCGCGCAAGAAGGCCTGCTTCTCGTCCTCGCTCAGCCGGTACTCGGGGTACAGC
>NZ_JBFUGE010000216.1:0-10152 GCF_056403075.1 Ideonella sp. P3_A4
GAACACGATCATCCCGATGCCGGGGCTCATGGCAGCGACGACGCCGGTGGAGACGCCGATCCAGGCGCCAAGCACCGTGGGAATCATCGACAAGGCCAGCAGCCAGTAGGTGTTGCGCAGCACACGGTTGCGTTGCGCGGCCAGCGAGCCCGATCCGGCGGCGCCGGTATAGGTTTGCAGGCTTTCGTTCATGGAACCTCCGTTGGTTGCACTTGCGCCGAAGCGCATGGATCAGACCGGTAAGCCTTCATTCTAGTTCCGCACCCCCGGAAGCAGCCCCCGAACAGGGCGACCCGGCGCCGGGCTGACTTGGCCGTTTGGTCGGCTCAGGCTATACTTAGCGGGTTTACCCGAAAACACAGCCGCCCAGCGAAACTCCCCTTCACGGTTTCCTCTCGAGTCCTGCCCGAGCCTTCGATTTATCGAGGCGGTAGTGGGCCCGGGCTGGGTGCGCGAACACCGGAGTTTCCATTTTGCCGCTTTCGTCTTCCCAGGTGCCCGTGTCCCTGGTTCCCGTTGTGGCGCCCGCCATCCTGGCTCTCGCAGACGGCACGGTCTTTTCCGGCACCTCGATCGGCGCAGCCGGTCAGACGGTCGGTGAAGTGGTGTTCAACACCGCGCTCACCGGCTACCAGGAAATCCTCACCGACCCCAGCTATTGCAGGCAGATCGTCACGCTGACGTATCCGCACATCGGCAACTACGGGGTCAACGCCGAGGATGTCGAGGCGTCCAAAGTCCATGCCGCCGGCTTGATCATCAAGGATCTGCCGGTCCGCGTCTCCAACTTCCGCCAGTCGCAAACGTTGTCCGAGTACCTGCGTGTGCAGGGCACGGTGGCGATCGCCGACATCGACACACGCCGCCTGACGCGCGTGCTGCGCACGACCGGCGCGCAAAACGGCTGCATCGCGACCTTTGCCGAAGGCCACAAGGTCACCGACGGCGACATCGCCGACGCAGTGGCGCGCGCCAAGGCCGCGCCGAGCATGGCGGGGCAGGACCTGGCCAAGGTCGTCAGCGCCGAAGCGAGCTACCCCTGGACCGAGACCGAGTGGAAGCTGGCGCGTGAAGACGGCACGCCCGGCTACGGCAGCTTGGTCAACTCGAAATTCCACGTCGTTGCCTATGACTTCGGCGTCAAKCGCAACATCCTGCGCATGCTCGCCGAACGCGGCTGCCAAGTCACGGTGGTGCCAGCGCAGACGCCCGCCGCCGAGGTGCTGAAGCACAAGCCCGATGGCATTTTTCTGTCCAACGGCCCCGGTGATCCGGAGCCTTGCGACTATGCGATCACGGCCGTGCGCGAGTTGATCGACACCGGCATCCCGACCTTCGGCATCTGCCTGGGCCACCAGATCATGGCGCTGGCCTCGGGTGCAAAGACGTTCAAGATGAAGTTCGGCCACCACGGCGCGAATCACCCGGTGAAGGACCTGGACTCGGGCCAGGTGTCGATCACCAGCCAGAACCACGGTTTCGCGGTCGACGAGAAGACCCTGCCGGCCAACCTGCGCCCGACGCATGTGAGCCTGTTCGACGGCACGCTGCAAGGCTTGGCTCGCACCGACAAGCCGGCCTTCTGCTTCCAGGGTCACCCGGAGGCCTCGCCCGGCCCGCACGACATCAACTACCTGTTCGACCGATTCACAGCGCTGATGACCGAGAAGAAGGCGGAGAAGAACTGAATGGCCAAGCGCACCGACATCAAGAGCATCCTCATCATCGGCGCCGGCCCGATCATCATCGGCCAGGCCTGCGAGTTCGATTACTCCGGCGCGCAGGCCTGCAAGGCGCTGCGTGAAGAGGGCTACAAGGTCATCCTGGTCAACTCGAACCCGGCGACCATCATGACCGACCCGGACACGGCCGATGTGACCTACATCGAGCCGATCACCTGGCAGGTCGTCGAGAAGATCATCGCGAAAGAGCGGCCGGACGCGATCCTGCCGACGATGGGCGGCCAGACCGCGCTGAACTGCGCGCTCGACCTGCACAAGCACGGCGTGCTGGCCAAGTACAACGTCGAGATGATCGGTGCCAACGAGCACGCGATCGAGAAGGCAGAAGACCGGCTGAAGTTCAAGGACGCGATGACCAAGATCGGGCTCGGCTCGGCCAAGTCCGGCATCGCGCACACGATGGAAGAAGCTTGGGCGGTGCAGAAGAGCATCCTGGCGGACGTCGGCGGCTCGGGCTTTCCGATGGTCATCCGCCCCAGCTTCACGCTCGGCGGCACCGGCGGCGGCATCGCCTACAACCCGGAAGAGTTCGAAGAGATCTGCAAGCGCGGGCTCGACCTGTCGCCGACCAACGAACTGCTGATCGAAGAGTCGCTGATCGGCTGGAAAGAGTACGAGATGGAGGTCGTCCGCGACAAGGCGGACAACTGCATCATCGTCTGCTCGATCGAGAACCTGGACCCGATGGGCATCCACACCGGTGACTCGATCACGGTCGCCCCGGCCCAGACGCTGACCGACAAGGAATACCAGCTGCTGCGCAACGCGTCGATCGCGATCCTGCGCGAGATCGGCGTCGACACCGGCGGCTCGAACGTGCAGTTCTCGATCAACCCCGACACCGGCCGGATGATCGTGATCGAGATGAACCCGCGCGTGTCGCGCTCGTCGGCGCTGGCCTCGAAGGCCACGGGCTTCCCGATCGCCAAGGTCGCCGCCAAGCTGGCGGTGGGCTACACGCTCGATGAGCTGCGCAACGACATCACCGGTGGCGCAACCCCGGCGTCGTTCGAGCCGTCGATCGACTACGTGGTCACGAAGATTCCGCGATTCGCGTTCGAGAAATTCCCGGCCGCCGACTCGCACCTGACGACGCAGATGAAGTCGGTCGGCGAAGTGATGGCGATGGGCCGCAGCTTCCAGGAAAGCTTCCAGAAGGCGCTGCGTGGCCTGGAGACCGGCATCGACGGCCTGACCGAGCGCTCGACCGACCGCGAAGACATCATCCAGGAGATCGGCGAAGCAGGCCCGGAACGGATCCTCTTCGTGGCCGACGCCTTCCGCATCGGCATGACGCTGGACGAGATCTTTGCCGAGACGGCGATCGACCCCTGGTTCCTGGCGCAGATCGAGCAGATCGTCTMGACCGAGAAGGCGCTGACGGGCCGTTCGCTGGAAAGCCTGAGCAAGGACGAGCTGTTTTTCCTGAAGCGCAAGGGTTTCTCGGACAAGCGCCTGGCCAAGTTGCTGGCAACCAACCAGCACGAGCTGCGCGCCAAGCGCCACGCGCTCGGTGTGCGCCCGGTCTACAAGCGGGTCGACACCTGCGCGGCCGAGTTCGCCACGCAAACGGCTTATCTCTACTCGACCTACGACGAAGAGTGCGAAGCCGAGCCGACCAACAARAAGAAGATCATGGTGCTGGGCGGTGGTCCGAATCGCATCGGCCAGGGCATCGAGTTCGACTACTGCTGCGTGCATGCGGCACTGGCGATGCGCGAAGACGGGTACGAGACCATCATGGTCAACTGCAACCCGGAAACCGTGTCGACCGACTACGACACCTCGGATCGTCTGTACTTCGAGCCGGTGACGCTGGAAGACGTGCTGGAGATCGTCGACAAGGAAAAGCCGGTCGGCGTGATCGTGCAGTACGGCGGCCAGACGCCGCTGAAGCTGGCGCTGGATCTGGAACGTGCCGGCGTGCCCATCATCGGCACCAGCCCCGATTCGATCGACGTGGCCGAAGACCGCGAGCGCTTCCAGAAGCTCTTGCATGAGCTGGGCCTGAAGCAGCCGCCGAACCGCACCGCGCGCACCGAAGAGGGCGCGGTGGCGATGGCGCACGAGATCGGCTACCCGCTGGTCGTTCGCCCGAGCTACGTGCTGGGCGGCCGCGCGATGGAAATCGTGCAGGACGACAAGGACCTCGAGCGCTACATGCGCGAGGCGGTTCGCGTCAGCGAGAAATCGCCGGTGCTGCTGGACCGCTTCCTCGACGACGCGATCGAGGTCGATGTCGACTGCATCAGCGACGGCCGCGACGTGATGATCGGCGGCATCATGGAACACATCGAGCAAGCCGGCGTGCACTCGGGCGACTCGGCCTGTTCTCTGCCACCGTATTCGCTGTCGCCTGCGATGCAGGACGAGTTGCGTCGCCAGACCGCGCTGATGGCGCGTGCGCTGAAGGTCGTGGGCCTGATGAACGTGCAGTTCGCGATCCAGGGCGAGGGCGATGAAGCGATCGTCTACGTGCTGGAAGTGAACCCCCGCGCCTCGCGCACGGTGCCGTTCGTCTCGAAGGCCACAGGCCAGCCGCTGGCCAAGATCGCCGCGCGCTGCATGGCCGGCCAGAAGCTGGTCGACCAGCGCGGCAAGGATGGCAAGCAGCCGCGCGAAGTGATCCCGCCTTACTTCAGCGTGAAGGAAGCGGTCTTCCCGTTCAACAAATTCCCGGGCGTCGACCCGATCCTCGGCCCCGAGATGCGCTCGACCGGCGAAGTGATGGGCGTGGCCTACAGCTTCGGCGAAGCGATGCTGAAGAGCCAGCTCGGCGCCGGCTCGCGTCTGCCGGCCAAGGGCACGGTCGTGATCACGGTCAAGAACAACGACAAGGATCGCGCCGTCAAGGTGGCCGGTGACTTGGTTGACCTGGGCTACAACGTGGTCGCGACCAAGGGCACGGCGGCAGCCATAGCGGCTGCTGGCGTGCCGGTGAAGCTGGTCAACAAGGTCAAGGATGGCCGGCCGCACATCGCCGACATGATCAAGGCGGGCGAGATCCAGCTGGTGTTCACGACGGTGGACGAAACGCGCACGGCGATTGCCGACTCGCGTTACATCCGCACCGCGGCGCTGGCGCACCGGGTGACCTACTACACGACGATGGCTGGTTGCGAGGCCGCCACCGAAGCGCTGAAGCACCAGGACGACCCGAATGTGCTGTCGCTGCAGGAGCTGCACGCCGCGTTGGTGTGATCCCACGGGGTTGGTGCGGGCTTGCAGCCCGCCCAATCTGCTCTAAACTTCCCTCCAAGCGCGCCTGATGGCGCGTTTTCCTTTTTCCCACGAATTTCAGGGGCCTGCCGGCCCGCCCCAGGACGGATCCGGCGAGCCCTGACCGAAGGTATTTCCAGTGAGCACCATTCCTCTGACCACGCGCGGCGCCGAAAAGCTGAAGGAAGAACTGCAGCGGCTGAAGTCCGTTGAGCGCCATGCGGTGATCCAGGCGATCGCCGAGGCGCGCGCGCAGGGCGACCTGTCCGAGAACGCCGAGTACGACGCGGCCAAAGACAAGCAAGGCTTCATCGAAGGCCGCATCCTGGAGATCGAAAGCAAGCTGGCCGCGGCGCAGATCATCGATCCGTCGTCGTTGGACGCCGGTGGCCGGGTGGTCTTTGGCGCCACCGTGGAGCTGGAAGAAGAGGAATCCGGCGCCAAGGTCACTTACCAGATCGTCGGCGACGACGAGGCTGACCTGAAGCTGGGCCTGGTCTCGATCAGCTCGCCGATCGCCCGCGCGATGATCGGCAAAGAGGCCGGTGACATGGCCGAAGTGCGCGCCCCCGGTGGCGTGAAGAGCTACGAAATCATGGCGGTGCGCTACAAGTGAGCGTTGCCGCGGCGCTGACCGACCGCTCGGCGCGATGGCCCGGGCTCGGCGCGCAATGCCGCTAGGGGCAGAGGCCAGCTTGAATCTGATCGAACGTGCGCGGCGCGTGCTGCCAGGCTTGTGGGCCGGCGCATTGCTGTGCATTGCATTGATCGCCACGCCGGCGGCGTTCGCCACGTTGGTGACGCAAGACGCCGGCCGCGTGGTGGGCCGCATCTTTGCGCAGGAGGCCTATCTCAGCCTGGCGCTGGGCATCGCCTGTTTACTGCTCGAGCGGCGTGCGGCCGCGTCGTCCGACGGTGAAACCCGCCTGTCCATGCCGATGGTGCTGGCGTTGGGCGCGCTGTTCTGCACCGTGGCCGGCTATTTCGGCCTGCAGCCCATGATGGCGGCGGCTCGGGCGGGTGAGGGCAGCTGGACTTTCGGCCAACTGCATGCCGTCAGCCTGGGCTTGTTCGGCGTGAAGACGATGGCAGTGCTGGCGCTCGCGTGGCGCGCGGCCAGTCCTGCCAGCCCGGTCAGTCCTGTTGGGCCTTCTTCTTGACGCTGGTAGGGCGCACCTTGGCGCGCTTGATCTGGCCGCCGACGGTGACCCGCTCGTTGCCGAAGACCTTGACCTTCTTGACCGTCGCTCGATGGTTACCACTTTTGGAGAAGCTGACGATCTTCACGGTGCGCGGGCCGGGCTTGCGGTCTTCTTTCTCGACCTTGGCCTTGACCGGCAACGGTCGCCACAGCACCAGCAGCTTGCCGATGTGCTGCACGGGCGCAGCGTTCAGTGTGTCGGCCAACGAGGCGAGCGCGGCTTCACGGGTTTCGCGGTCATCCGAAAACATGCGCACCTTGATCAGGCCGTGGGCCTTCAAGGCAGCGTCGGTTTCCTTCACGATGGCGGGCGTCAAGCCCTCGGCGCCGATCATCACCACCGGGTCGAGGTGATGGGCCAAGCCCCGCTGTTCTTTACGTTCGGCGGGTGTCAGAGTAATTGCAGGCATCCTCGTATTATCTCCGCCGCATGAAAATCAAAACGAAAAGCAAGAAGGTCAACAAGGCGTGGCTGCACGACCACATGAACGACCCCTACGTCAAGATGGCCCAGAAAGAGGGCTATCGGGCGCGTGCGGCCTACAAGCTGAAGGAAATCGACGAGGCTTTCAAGCTGTTCCATCCCGGCCAGGTGGTCGTGGATCTGGGCGCTGTGCCCGGCGCCTGGAGCCAGTACCTGCGCCGGCGTTTTGCGCCCAAGGCTGCTGGCGTCGGCGGGGCCGCTACCGGTGAGCTCGATGGCACCATCATCGCGCTGGACGTGCTGGAGTTTGAGCCGATCGACGGCGTCCAATTCATTCTGGGTGACTTCCGTGAAGACGAGGTGATGCACCAGTTGGAGGCTGCACTGGCTGGGCGGCCGGTCGACGTTGTGGTGTCTGACATGGCGCCCAATCTGTCGGGCATCGCATCGGCCGATTCGGCGCGCATTGCCCATCTGGTCGAGTTGGCGGTCGATTTCAGCGCGCGCCACCTCAAGCCGGATGGTGCGTTGGTGGCCAAGGTGTTCCACGGCAGCGGCTACAGCCAGCTCGCAGAACTGTTCAAGCGGCAGTTCCGGGTCGTCAAGCCGATCAAGCCCAAAGCGTCACGCGACCGGTCGTCCGAAACCTTTTTGGTTGGAATCGGTCTGAAAAGACCCTGAAACACTGGTGAAGACTCGAAAAACCGGGCGTTTGGGCGGTTCTGGCGCCCTTGCCCGAGAGCCCGCTCTGTCAGGATGGCAGGGTATTGAGTCGACTAGAATCAACCCTATATGCCTGGGKTGGCAGGTGGAGTTGTCCGCCTGTTGGCCTAACCTGGATCTCGCAAAGGAACCGCGGTGAACAATCAGTGGATTTCGAAGGTCGCCGTCTGGCTGGTGATCGCCTTGGTGCTGTTCACTGTCTTCAAGCAGTTCGACAAACCGCGCACCAACGAACAGGTGACCTACACCCAGTTCATGGACGACGCGAAGCAAGGCCGAGTCAAGCGCGTTGAAGTTCAAGGCCGCCAGCTGAAGGTCACGCCGAACGACGGCCAGCCCTTCACCATCTCATCGCCTGGCGACCTGTGGATGGTCGGCGATCTGATGAAGTTCGGCGTGCAGGTTTCTGGCAAGCCCGACGAAGAGCCCTCGCTGCTTCAGACGCTGCTGCTGTCCTGGGGCCCGATGCTGCTGCTGATCGGCGTCTGGATCTACTTCATGCGCCAAATGCAAGGTGGCGGCAAGGGCGGCGCCTTCAGCTTCGGCAAATCCAAAGCCCGCATGCTGGACGAGGCCAACAACACCACCACCTTCGCTGACGTCGCCGGTTGCGATGAAGCTAAGGAAGAGGTCAAGGAACTGGTCGACTTCCTGAAGGATCCGCAGAAGTTCCAGAAGCTGGGTGGTCGTATTCCCCGTGGTGTGCTGCTGGTCGGCCCTCCGGGTACGGGCAAGACGCTGCTGGCCAAGGCCATCGCTGGCGAAGCCAAGGTGCCGTTCTTCTCGATCTCGGGTTCTGACTTCGTCGAAATGTTCGTCGGTGTCGGTGCGGCCCGTGTACGCGACATGTTCGAGCAGGCCAAGAAGAGCGCCCCCTGCATCATCTTCGTCGACGAAATCGACGCCGTCGGCCGCCACCGTGGTGCCGGTCTGGGCGGTGGCAACGACGAACGCGAGCAGACGCTGAACCAGATGCTGGTCGAGATGGATGGTTTCGAAACCAACCTCGGCGTGATCGTGATGGCGGCCACCAACCGGCCCGACATCCTCGACCCGGCGCTGCTGCGCCCGGGCCGCTTCGACCGCCAGGTCTACGTGACGCTSCCGGACATCCGCGGCCGCGAGCAGATCCTGAACGTTCACATGCGCAAGGTGCCTGTCGGCGGCGACGTCAAGGCCGACATCATCGCGCGCGGTACCCCGGGCTTCTCGGGTGCCGACTTGGCCAATCTCGTCAACGAAGCCGCTTTGTTCGCTGCCCGGCGCAATGGCCGCGTGGTCGAGATGATCGACTTCGAGCGTGCGAAGGACAAGATCATCATGGGCACCGAGCGCAAGTCCATGGTGATGGACGAGGAAGAGCGCAAGAACACGGCGTACCACGAGTCTGGTCATGCACTGATCGGTCGCCTCCTGCCCAAGCTGGATCCGGTGCACAAGGTCACCATCATTCCGCGTGGCGGCGCGCTGGGTGTGACGGTCTCGCTGCCTGAGAAGGACCGCTACAGCGTCGACAAGATCCGCATGTTGAGCACGATCTCGATGCTGTTCGGCGGCCGGATCGCCGAAGAAGTGTTCATGGGTCAAATGACCACGGGCGCCAGCAACGACTTCGAACGTGCCACCCAGATCGCCCGCGACATGGTGATGCGCTACGGCATGACCGACTCGCTGGGTCCGATGGTCTACGCTGAGAACGAAGGCGAAGTGTTCCTGGGTCGCTCAGTGACCAAGACGACCAACGTGTCGGAAGAAACGATGCGCAAGGTCGACGCCGAAGTCCGCCGGATCATCGACGAGCAGTACGGGATCGCCCGCAAGCTGATCGAAGAGCATTCCGACAAGATGCACGCGATGGCGACGGCGCTGCTCGAATGGGAAACCATCGATGCAGACCAGGTCGACGACATCATGAACAACAAGCCGCCGCGCCCGCCGAAGGATTGGACGCCGTCCGCCAACCGCACCGGCACAGGGCCCACGCCGCCGGTCAATCCGGACAGCGCGCCCGCCGCGGCCTGAGCCCGGCTGAAACGACCGCTTTCCTAGACAACGGGGCCTGAAGGCCCCGTTGTGCTTGCTGCCTTCCTCGGACGACCCTCGCTTTACCGTGCCGCTGACCTGGCAGACCGCCCGCTTCACGATCGATCTCGCTGCGCGCCCGCAGGTGATGGGCATCGTCAACGCGACGCCTGACTCCTTCTCGGATGGCGGCCATCACGTTGCGGCCAGCCAAGCTTGCGCGTATTGCGATCTCCTGCTGGCGGAAGGCGCCGACATCCTGGACATCGGCGGCGAGTCCACCCGTCCTGGCTCTCAGCCGCCGCCGTTGGACGTCGAGCTCGAGCGGGTGATGCCGGTGATACGGCATGCGGTGACCCTGGGTGTGCCGGTGTCGGTGGACACCAGCCGGCCAGAGGTGATGGCCGCGGCGCTGGATGCAGGCGCCGACATCGTCAACGACGTGCGCGCACTCCAGCAACCTGGGGCGCTAGCGGCGGTGGCGGCGCACCCGCGCGCGGGCGTGTGCCTGATGCACATGCAGGGAGAGCCGGCGACGATGCAACAGTCGCCGCACTATGAAGATGTGCTGTCCGACGTCACGGCCTTTTTGACCCAGCGCCTGAATCAGGCAACGGACGCTGGCATTGCCGCTGAGCGCATCGTGCTGGACCCTGGCTACGGCTTTGGCAAGTCGCTCGAGCACAACCTGACGCTGTTCCGGCAACAGGCGCAGTTGCTGGCCTTGGGGCGACCGCTGCTGGTGGGCTGGTCGCGCAAGGGGACGCTAGGTCAGCTGACCGGCCGGCCTCTGGACCAGCGCATGCCCGCCAGTGTGGGCG
>NZ_JBFUGE010000217.1:0-10019 GCF_056403075.1 Ideonella sp. P3_A4
CATCCAGGCCGGCCACGACACCGCCGAGGTCTTGATGACGATATTCGTGGCGTCCGACGGCACGGGCCTGATCGGGACGCGCTTGGACCTGACGAATGGCTATGCGGAGATCGTCAAGGCCGAAGCCGAGATCGTTGCATTGACACCGGGCCTGCCCGAGACGGCACCCGAGATCGCGTTGAAGAAAGCCGCCGTGGTGGCCGCGAAAGCCGGCGTCTTTTTCGGCAAGGTCGATCTGGCGCGCGGCACCGTGAGCTTGCTGGCAGACCTGGCCTACCAGGCTGCCTACAAGGTGGTCGCCTTGCAAGCCGAGGCCATTCCGGTCTGGCACGGTGGGCARCAGTGGTTGGACGCTGCTGACGCAGCCGGCCTGTCGCTCGAAGGAGGGCAGTGAACATGTGGCGACGTTCCAATCGTGGATGGTCCCTGGTCGAACTGGCCGTGGTCATCGCAGGCGTGGGTGTGCTGGTGGCCTTGTTGTGGCCCTTGATCCAGCGGCTGCTGCCGGCGAGCCGCGACGCCGCCGCGGACCCGCGTACGCTGCAGGTCCAGCAGGCCATCGAGGGCTTTGCGGCGGTCCATCTGCGCTTGCCCACACCGCTGGAGGCCACCAACAGCCCGACCCGGCCCGGCTTCGTCGAAGGCTGGTTGCCCGCGTCCTTGCTCGGCCTGCCCGAAACACCGAGGACCCGCTACTTCGCGAACAAGACCTTGACCGAGGCACCCGCCACCGTGCTGGTGGCCGACCCGGCCCAACTGGCCAGCGGTGCCATCAAACCGCGCACCGATTTCAACGGGCTGGATTTCTGCTATGCGGCATTGCTGCAGGACCGCTCGGGACCGGTGACACCGGCCGGACATCGGGCCAGCTATGCGGTGCAGACAGCCCACACGATGCAGGGCAGCCCGGCGGAGCAGGTGCCGTTGTGGCTGCCCGATGAGGGCGTGGCCGCGCCGGTGGACCGGCAGCTCGAGACCACCGCCGTGGGCCACCTGGAGATGCTCGGGCGGCTGGGCTGCGTGGACCGGCTGACGCGCTTGTCGAATTCGGTCAAGCAGGCGGCGACGCAGCAGGACCTGCTCAAGCTTGCCAAGGTCGCCGTCGACTACGAGAACCTGAACGTCAAGAGTGCGGAAGAGGGCATCGTCAACCTCAAGTGGCGCGAGGCCAACTGGTCGGTCGGGCTGACCGCATTGGGGGTCGGCGAGGCGCTCGCGATAACGCAGCTGGCCATCGCGAAGGACATCGCGATCGAGACGGTCCCGGCGATCATCGCCAACCACGCCAGCATGACCCTCGCGATCGCGGGAGGGTCGGTCTTCCTGTACCAGACCGTCACCGCGCTGCGGGCGTCGGAAAAGAGTTACCCGTTGGTCGTGGCGGCGCGGGACGATGCCGTGGCGTACCAGGCGGACGTTCAGGGGCTGGCCGACGAGTCGGTGCAGCGGGTTCAACAGTGGCAAACCAAGGGGCTCAAGCCATGATCACCAGGCGAGACAACTTGCGCGGCTTCTCCGTCCTGGAGTTGGCTGTGGCCGTGGCCATCGTGGGGGTCGCCATCGTCTGCGTCCTCGGCGTCATGGCCAGCAGAACGAGCAGCGGCGAGTTGCTGCAGGCGCGTGCCAGCCTGTCGGCGGCGCGCGCGGCGCTCGCGTCGTTCGCGTTCGTTCATTCGAGGCTGCCGTGCCCAGCCAAGACGACCCAGGGCCAGGAAGTCTGCGATGGCTCGACCAGTGGCTACCTGCCTTTCTCGACCTTGGGCATGGTCGACGAGACGGCCGGCCACTTCCACTACGAACTGCCGTCGGTCGCGCTGACCAAGGCCGGTGGCGGGGCCGCTGTTCTGGTCATCGCACCGTCCGATGGAGGGCCTGATGCGTGGCCCCGTTACGAGGCCAACAGCGCGCCGGTGGCGACGGTCGTCGATGCGGCCCTGTATGACCACAAGCTCGACTTCTGTGCAGCGCTGGAGGAGGGGTCGCAGGATCGGTCGGTGGCGACCTTGACGGCAGCGGCCTCGTCCAGCGGCTTGCCGACTTCGAGTGAGGTCCTGACGGCGGCCGCAGCCTCGGGCCAGCTTGGCTGCTCGGGCTTGCTGGCCACGGCCGCCCGTGCGCACTACGCCACCGGCCTGGCCGCCGCTGCGATGTCGAACTCGTTCGTCGACTACAAGGCGCAGTTCGACGTGTCCTACGACCTGTACCTGTGGGACCTCACGACAGGCGTCTGGGGGGCCGCGGATTCTGCGGCGTCGTTCGGCAAGAGCGCGACCAAGACGTCCTTGGCATTGTCGGCCTGGCTGGAAACCGACATGCTCGATTTCGAACCCCTGTTGAGTTTGGTCAGCCTTGGTACCGCGATCGGGGGCTACGCCAAAGGGGTGTCCAACCTGGCCCGCTTCACCTACAACATGGTCGTCGCGCATGAGAACCGTGTGCTGTTCGCGCAGATCAACGACCACCTGATCGAAGTCAACGACCAGGTTCAGGCCAACGTGGCTCTCGATGCCGCGATCGGCAACGTGGTCGGGTATCAGGGCCTTGCACCGCCGACCCCACAGCCACCCTCGCAAGGGCCCGTTTACGACGGCTCCAATCCCTTGGGGCAGACCGCGAAGGACTTCATCGGGGCGTTGGGTGGTTCGCCTCCATGACAGGCACTGGACATCAACCCAAGGCCACCGCGATGGTCTCGCGCAGGCGCTTGGCATGCACCGGCTTGTGCAGAAGAAGGACATTGGCTTCGGCCGCCCGTACGGCAACCGCTTCGTCCAGGTCGCCTGTGAGAAGCAAGGCGTGCAGGGTGAGGCCGCCGGCGCGCCGGCGTAGCGCCGAGATCGCGCCAAAGCCGTCCTCGGAACTCAGGTGCAGGTCGGCAATGACCAGCGCGGGTGCCGCATCAACGGGCAGGCTGGCCGTGATGCTGGCGCTGTCCTTGCCGGACACCACGGTGTAGCCCCAAGATGCGAGCAGGCCGTGCAGCGCCTCGCGAGACTCGCGGTCGTTCTCGATGATGGCAATGACCTGGGTTGGATCGGGGCGGGCGTGAAGATCTGTCCCACCGTCGGCCTGCGAAGGCAATGGGCCGAGGTGGAGCGGCAGATCCACCGACACCGCCGTACCCTGGCCCGGCTCGGAGTCGATGTGCAAGCCGTGGCTGATGAGATCGGCCGCCCGCTTGACGATGGCCAGTCCGATGCCCAAGCCTTCTGCCGTGCGCGCGGTGTCCAGCCGCACGTACTCGGTGAATATGTCACCCAGCTGTTCACGCGGGATGCCCACGCCGGTGTCTGACACGCGCACGCGCACCAGGCCGCCGATCACCTCGCAGTCGACGCTGACGCTGCCGCGCGAGGTGTACTTGATCGCATTCGAGACGAGGTTGAACACGATGCGGCGCAGCAGGTGGGGGTCGGTACGCACCCAGGCGCTGCATGGGCGCACCTTCAGCGACAAGCCGTTCTGAACCGCGGTGATGGTGAAGTGAAGTTGCACCTCTTCCAGCACGTCGTTCAACGGCACCGGGATCATCTCCGGCGTGTAGTGGCCTTGTTCCAACCGGTGCAGGTCCATCAGCATCGACAGCATGTCGCACAGCGTGGTGCAACAGTGGCGAATGCTGGACAGGCGGCGGTCCAGCGTCAGCGGGTGATCGGCGCTGGAGATCGTCTCGGCCAACATGCCCAGCGCGTGGGCGGGTTGCCGCAGATCGTGGCTGGCAGCGGCCAGCAGCCGGGTGCGTTTGGCGTTCAAGTCTTCCAGCGCCTGATTGCGCGTCTGCAACTCCTGGGAGAGCCGGTCCAGTCTGCGGCGTTGGGCCCACTGCACACGCAGAACATAGACGAGACCAAGGGCACCGAGCAGCGTTGCCGCCAGCGCCCCTGCCAACTGCTGACGCTTGAATTCGGTTGAATGCTCACGCTCCAGGCTCAACATCGCCTCGTGCTCCTTGCGGGCGACATCGAACTTGACGTTCAGCTCAGAGATCACGCGGTTGCTCGCGAGGCGGGCGGTTTCGGTGTCGAGCCGGCGAAGCTCGACCATGTGCCCGTGCGCCCGCTGGTACTGCCCGAGATTCGCGTAGACCTCGGCGGCGGCCTCGTGGTACTGCGCCGATGACTCAGGCCGGTCTTCTTCTTTCGCCAGGCGCTCGGCTTCCTTCAGGGCCGCCTCACTGGCCGCAGGTTGACCCTTGATCGCCCAGGCCTTGGCTCGAATGAGAGCCAAGCGCAGGCGGAACACGGTGGCCCCCGCAACAAAGGACGATAGCGCCTGTGCCCGCGAGCTCAGCTGCAAGGCCTCGTCGGCACGGCGCTGGCCCAGGTCCACGTGGGCCAGGATGTCGAGAGCGAGCCCGATGGCGTCAGGCAGCCGAGTCCTCTCTGCCAGTTCAACGGCGCGTTCGGCGTATCGGCGTGCTTCGACCAGGTCACCCTTTCGTCGCATGGCTTCGCCGACCGCATTGAAAACCACCATGCCTGTCACCGGATGGCGTTCCGCGTCGACCAGGTCGACGGCCTCGCGCATGTGCTTGAGCCCGCGCTCCCAGTCCGGGTCGCTGCGCTGCGAACCTGACTCAATGTTCGCCATGCCCAGCAAGGCGTAAGCCATCGGAAAACCGCGGCCGCCTGACTCGGCCGCGGCATAACCGCGCATGTACAGCTCATAAGCCCCGGCGTAGTCGTACACGCTAAAGGCCTCCGCCGCCTGTTCGTTGAGTGCGTAGGCCAGGTGGCGCGGCAACTGATGCGCCTCGGCGATGCGCTGTGCCTGCTGCAAAAAACCCTTCGCAGAGTCGCTGGGCTCGCCGAACGGTGAATCCACAAAAGCGCGCGCCAGCAGCATTTCGGCCATCGCGTCGTGCGCGTTCAGCTGTTCCGCCAGCTTGGCGCCTTCGGTGGCCAGGGGCGAGACGGCTTGCGTGTCGGAGTGAAAGTACAACGCATTGATGGCCCGGCGAATGGCGTCCAGCCGCGCCTCCGGGTCGGTGGCGCTCTGAAGCACGCGCTGCGCGCTTGCCAGTGCGGCTTGGGGGTCAGCGAGCACGACGTCTTCGATGGCTTCCAGGCTTGGTCGGGCGGCTGCATGGCCCCACAGCGAGAGCACCAAAAGCGCAACGAGCCACCGGCGCCACGCAGCGACCCCGGCCCGCGTGACCCGACGAACACAGGTCGGAAGCGGACGAACGTTTGAGAAAAAGCCCCGGGCCATCGGCACTCCACGGCGGGCGCAGCCGCACGCTGGYGCGCCTCGCGTTGTGGTTATGGCTCTCCCTGTGCACGCCATCGTACTGGCGCCGATGCAGCCTGCGAACCCTCGAATCGCTCAGTGGCTTCGCTGCCGTGACGATTCGTGACCGAGTCCCTGACTGCCCAGGCTGCTCACGCCGCCTTCAACTCCGCCTGGGTCCCGAAGAACTCGTGGCGCAGGCGATGCGGCGACACACCCTACGCCAGCCGAGCGCCCGGTAGAATGGTCACCTCTTCGTCATGGGGGAGTAGCCACGCTGCGCGGCTCGTACGCGCGGTGGCCGTTGTCAACACACTTGGAGCATGCGCAAAGCAGGCACCATGGCAGCGGCAGCTCGGCAGTACCGGGCCCGGCCAGACCTTTGACCAAGCACCTTCGCGTGGGCCGGGAAGGTGTGTTGGTCATCGGACTCGCGCCGGCCCCTGGACCCTCTTCATGCAAGCCTTCCTGATCTCCACCGGTGTCGTCGCGCTCGGCGAAATGGGCGACAAGACGCAGTTGCTCGCGCTGCTGCTGGCCGCGCGTTTCAAGCGGCCCGGGCCCATCCTGGCCGGCATCCTGGTCGCGACGCTGGCCAACCATGCGGCCGCCGGTTGGCTGGGCGCCGGCATTGCCGCCTGGCTCGGCCCGCAAGTCCTGCGCTGGGTCAYCGGGCTGTCGTTCCTGGCGATGGCGGGCTGGATGCTGGTGCCGGACAAGATCGATGAAACGCCTCGCGTCGCCGGGCGCTTGGGCATCTTCGGCACCACGCTGCTGGCGTTCTTCCTCGCCGAGATGGGCGACAAGACGCAGATCGCGACCGTCGCGCTAGCCGCGCGCTACAGCGAGCTGGCCGCGGTGGTGGCAGGAACCACGTTAGGCATGATGATCGCCAACGTGCCCGCCGTGTTCCTGGGAGACAAGGTCGCGCAGAAGGTGCCGATGCGGCTGGTGCACGGCGTGGCCGCGCTGATCTTCGCGCTGCTGGGTGGGCTGACGTTGGCCGGCATCGGCACGCTGCCGGGCATGCCGGCGTAGCACACCTACTCGAGCATCGAGGTGCAAGCCGCCAACTGGGTCGGGCGCCACAGTGGCAGCCGCAAGCGCCACCGCAGTTGCCGCAGCGCCGATTCCCACCACGTCAGCGGGGCAGGCCCGTGGCGCCACAGGCCCATGCAGGCACGCACGAACAATGCGCCGAGCAGCGCGTAGACCACCAGCCTGATCAGCAGTGCTGCGGGGTTGCCCGTGGCCGCTGCTGGCACCGCGGCTTGCGCGGTCAGCAGCTGACCGTAGACCACCCAGGGTTGGCGGCCCACCTCGGCCACCGTCCAGCCGCTGAGCGTGGCGATCCAGGGCAGGGGCAGGCAGGCCATCAGCAAGACGACGAGGCGGCGACCGCCGCGGCCGGTTTCCAAGTCGACACGCCGGCGCCAGGCGAGCAACAACACGCCCAGCAGCCCGACACCGATACCGGCCATCGTTCGGAAGGCGACGAACAGCGTCGGCACATGCGGGCGGGTCATTTCGGCGGCCAGCGTCAAGCGAGCCTCGTCGCTCAGAGTCGGCCAGACATCAGCATGCAGGCGAGCCGTGTGTTGGTAGAGCCCTCGCCAGACTGCCAACTCGGCCGGTGCCCCAGGTTGCAGCGCGAGCTGGATGTGATCCTTCGCCTGCTGGGTCAGCTCCCGCAGGCCCAGGGGCGACGCGCCACCAACCAGTGCGCTCATTGCGCCAGGCAGCTCCAATGCGCCATGGTTGGTCTGCGCGGCCATGTCAGGCCAGCCCCACAGCACCAGCGGCGCCTCATCGGACGCGGCCCAATGAGCTTCCATTGCGGCGAACTTCATCGGCTGCTGCTGCGCCACCTCGAGCGCGCTTTCGTGGCCGGTGTACAGCGTCGCCACCACACCCACCAGGCCCATCGCCAGCGCCACGCGCATTGACACCCGTGCCAGCGGCAGGTGCCGTCGCTTGAGCAGATAAGCGCCCGCCACGGCGAGCATGAAGAAGGCGCCGGTCAGCACGCTGGCGCTCAAGGTGTGGGCGATCTTGGTGTGCGCGAAGGGGTTGGCGAACACCGCCGCGAGCGAGGTGAGCCTTGCACCTTCGGCACCGAACTCGACGCCCACCGGGTGCTGCATCCAGGCGTTGATCGTCAGGATGCCAGCAGCTTGCGTGGCCATCGTCAGCATCAGCAAGGCGCTCAACAGCAGGCGGACCAACGGCTTCAGTCGTTGGCGGGCCAGGCTGAGCACGGCGACCAGCGACAACATCAGCGGYGCGATCCATCCCTCCAGCGTCATCACTGCGCCCAGCACCTCGCGCACCTGCTCGGTGTAGCCCTGCCAATGCGACTGCAGCTGCCAGCGCAAGGGGTAGCCGGTGACCATGCCGACGATCCACGCGAGCAGGAAGAAGCGCCACCAGAAACGCGCGGCCTCGGCCCACACCGTGCGGCCGGTGCGCCAGTGCGCGGCTTCGATCAGCGCGACCGCCAGCATCAACCCCAGGCTCAGCGGCACGAACAGGTAGTGGAAGCTGGCAGCGATGCCGAATTCCAGGCGCATCAGGCTCAGCACGAAAGCATCGGCGGTCATAGGTGGGCTCGTTGAAGATGGCGTCAGTGTGGGATGCCGACTGCTCGAGCACTCTGGCGATGAACGGCGGCAAGCGTCTTCTGATCGGCCTCACCGGGAACGCCTTGTTACTTCGGTTTGCACGGCAGACACCTGCAGTTCATCCACCCTCATGACCAGCGACGTTGCCGGCCGAACCGTGGCCTCGGGTTTGCCCGGGCCGCCCGGCGACCAGCGGCCGCAGCCACTGGACGAGAATCACCGCATGGCGGCTGACCGACCGGTCGGTCGGCGAACACTAGGCCGCCCCTTTTCCCGGAGACCTGCGATGACCGAACCCTTGGTGCTGGTGGCCGATGCCGGCCCCGTGCGCACGCTGACCCTGAACCGTCCCGCGGCGCTGAACAGTTTCACCAGCGCGATGCATGCCGAGCTGCGCGAAGCGCTCGATGCGGCCGCGCTGGATGCGAGCGTGCGCGCCGTCGTCCTCACCGGCGCCGGCCGCGGCTTTTGCGCCGGGCAAGACCTGAACGACCCCGGCATGGCCCCTGGCGCCGACGGCAAGGTCGATATCGGTGCGGTGATCGAAGCCAACTACAAGCCGTTGGCGCAGCGCGTGCGCGCAATGCCGGTGCCGGTGATTGCCGCGGTCAACGGCGTGGCCGCAGGCGCCGGCGCCAACCTGGCGCTGGGTTGCGACTTGRTGGTGGCGGGGCGCAGCGCCAGCTTCATCCAGGCCTTCTCGAAGATCGGCCTGATCCCGGACTGCGGCGGCACTTGGCTGCTGCCGCGCCTGGTGGGCCGCGGCCGCGCGCTGGGCTTGGCGCTGACGGGCGACAAGCTGCCGGCCGAAGAGGCCGAGCGCATGGGCCTGATCTGGCAATGCGTCGACGACGCCGCGCTGATGGACACCTGCATGGCGCTGGCGCAGCGCCTGGCCGCGATGCCGAGCAAGGCCATCGCCGCCACCCGCCAGGCCTTCGACGCGGCGGCGCAGATGAGCATGAACGAAGCGCTGTCGCTCGAAGCGCAGCTGCAGCGCGAGCTGGGTCGCCAGCACGACTTTGCCGAAGGCGTGGCCGCCTTCCAGCAAAAGCGCGCGCCGCAGTTCAAGGACCGCTGAGTGACGGAGCCGACCCTGCAACCGACCCCACAACGCGTGGCGGAAGCGGTGCGCGACGCGATGTGGCGTGACGACCGCGCGTCGAAGGCGCTGGGCATGCAGGTGCTGGCCATCGGCCCGGGCACCGCGACGCTGTCCATGACGGTGCGCGACGACATGCTCAACGGCCACGACATCTGCCACGGCGGCCTGATCACCACGCTGGCCGATTCGACCTTCGCCTTTGCCTGCAACGCCTACAACGAGGTCACCGTGGCCTCGGGCTTCGACGTCAACCTCGTCACCGCCGCCCGGCTTGGCGATGTGCTGACCGCCACCGCCAGCGAAGTGAACAAAGCCGGCCGCACGGGTGTCTACGACATCGACGTGCGCAACCAGCGCGGCGAACGCGTGGCCGCTTTCCGCGGCCGTTCGTACACCCTCAAAGGCAAGCAGGTCGTCGACCCGGCGAGCCTGACCTGATCTCTTTTTCTCCAAAGACTGTTTCCATGCCTCATTCGTTGAACCGCGTGCTCGCCGCGCTGGCGCTGGCCGGCGCCGCGTCGCTGACCAGCATTGCCACCGCTGCCGACCAACCCTTGACCGAGCTGCCCTACACGCCCGGCCTGGACGTGAAGGCGATGGACACCAGTGCCAAGCCTTGCGAAGACTTCTACCAGTACGCCTGCGGCGGCTGGATGCAGAACAACCCCATCCCGCCCGACCAGGCGCGCTGGGACGTCTACGCCAAGATGGGCGACGAGAACAAGCGCTTCCTCTGGGGCATCCTCGACACCCTGGCCCGGCAGACCGAAGGCCGCACGGTGCCGCAGCAGCAGATCGGTGACCTGTTCGCCTCGTGCATGGACGAGTCCAAGGTCGATGCGCAAGGCATCAAGCCCTTGACGCCGTGGCTGGACCGCATCGACGCGCTCAAGAACATCGACGACCTGCCCGGCCTGCTGGCCGCACTGCACCTGGCCACTGGCAATGGTGGGCTGCTGTTCAGCTTCGACCAGAACCAGGACTTCGGCGATTCGACGCGGGTGATTGCATTCGTCTCCGCCGGCGGCCTGTCGCTGCCCGACCGCGACTACTACGTGCAGAAC
>NZ_JBFUGE010000218.1:0-9983 GCF_056403075.1 Ideonella sp. P3_A4
GGATTACCTGGTGCAGTCGGAGGCGGCGATGAAGGCGATGGCTGAGAACTACGTCGGCTTGCGTCTGGACGTTTGAATCACTGATGCGGCTGGCGCGCGCGGAGAGACGGGGCCTCGTGAGCGCTCGTTAGACGTTCACTCCCGAGGCCCCGTCTCCCCGCGTGACCATCGTCGTGCCCCTGCCAACGCGCGCGTGGGATCAAGGTAGCCGCAGATCGACGCGCGCGGTTGCGCACCACAAGCGGTGCTCAGCGGATGGTGGGGTGCCGGGCGGGCGCACGTCTAACGGGCGCACGAACGGCACCCCTCCGTCCGCCACGCCAACCCAGGCGAACCCAAGGGCTTTCCCGGACACTTCCTACAATCGCCCCTCATGAAGCCGACCCCAGCCTATACCCGCGGCGCCGCGCTGCCCGCGATCCTTGCGCAGCGCATTGCCATCATCGACGGGGCCATGGGCACCATGATCCAGCGCTACAAGCTGGGCGAGGCCGACTTCCGCAACGAGTCACTGAAGGACCACCCGAAGGACCTGAAGGGCAACAACGACCTGCTGGTGCTGACCCGGCCCGACGTGATCCAGGAGATTCACGAGCAGTACCTGGCCGCCGGCGCCGACCTGATCGAGACCAACACCTTCGGCGCGACCTCGATCGCACAGGAAGACTACGGCCTCGGCCACCTGGCGCGTGAGATGAACGTGGTCGCGGCGAAGATCGCCCGCGCCGCCGCCGACAAGTACAGCACGCCCGACAAGCCGCGCTTCGTCGCCGCCGCCTTGGGCCCGACGCCTCGCACCGCCAGCATCAGCCCGGATGTCAACGACCCCGGCGCCCGCAACGTCACCTTCGACCAACTGCGCGCTTCGTACCGCGAGCAGGCCGAGGGATTGCTCGAAGGCGGCGCCGACCTGTTCCTGGTCGAGACGATTTTCGACACGCTCAACGCCAAGGCCGCGATCTTCGCGCTCGACGAGCTGATGGAAGACACCGGCCAGCGGCTGCCGGTGATCATCTCCGGCACCGTCACCGACGCCTCGGGCCGCATCCTGTCGGGCCAGACAGTGGGTGCGTTCTGGCACTCGGTGCGGCACGCGCGGCCGCTGGCGATCGGCCTGAACTGCGCGCTCGGCGCCGCGCTGATGCGCCCCTACATCGAAGAGCTGTCGCGCCTGGCGGACGACACCTTCATCAGCTGCTACCCGAACGCCGGCCTGCCCAACCCGATGAGCGACACCGGCTTCGACGAGACGCCCGAAGTCACCGGCGGCTTGATGGAAGAGTTCGCCAAGAGCGGCTTCCTGAACATCGCCGGCGGCTGCTGCGGCACGACGCCCGAGCACATCGCCGCGATCGCGCAACGCCTCAAGGCCTACCGGCCGCGGCACCGCAACGACCCGCTGCTGACCTCGCTGGTGAAGGCCGCATGACGAAGAAGGTCCTGCTGATCATCGACGTGCAACGTGGGCTGTTCGAGCCAGCGCCGCACGAAGGCTACGCGGTGATGGAGCGCATCAACAGCCTTGCCGAACGAGCGCGAGCGGCCGGCGTGCCGGTCGTCTACGTGCAGCACGAGACGCGCACCGGCGCGTTGGCCCACGGCACCGATGGCTGGCGGCTGGCGCACGGGCTGCAGCCCCGCGAAGGCGACCACTTCGTCCGCAAGACAACACCCGATTCGTTCCTGCGCACCGACCTCGCAGACAAGCTGACGAGCTGGGGCACCGAGCAAGTGGTGATCTGCGGCTACGCGAGCGAGTTCTGCGTCGACACCACGACCCGTCGCGCCGCTGCCCTGGGCTACCCGGTCGTGCTGGTCGCCGATGCGCACACGACGCACGACAAGCCGCACATGGGCGCCGCGCAGATCCGCGCACACCACAACGCGACCTTGCCGGACATCAGCAGCTTCGGCGTGAAGATCGAGGCGAGACCCGCCGCGGACGTCGTCTTCTAGACCAGCTTCTGCAGCTGTTCCAGGTTCGGCTGCACGCGCACGTCGCCTGACGGCACGCCACCCTCGACCTTGTACTTCGGCAGCGCCGTATGGCGCAGCGCCGGCACCGCCAGCGGCATGCCCTCGCGGTTGACCAGGCTGACCACCGTCAGCGGTGCCTTGGGGTTAGGTTGGCGCTTCATCACCAGTGCGATCTCGCCGCAGGCCAGCTTGACCCAGGCGCCCGGCGGGTGCAGGCCGGTTTCGGCCAGCAAGGCCTGACCGGCTTCATCGGGGTGCCCGCCTTCGTCGAAGAACGCAGCCTGCGCTGCTGCCTTGGCCGACAGCGCGGCGCGGTTGCGGCGAGCGCTCAGGCGCGCGGCGTAGCGGTCGGCGCGCTGGATCAGGCGCGCCAGGCGCACGGCGGGTTCGAGCTTTTCCAGCGGACCGCTGGGCGCGTCGTGGTGGTGGCGCATCGCACCCAGCCACAGCGGGTCGTCGACGCCGGCGGCTTGCAGCAGGTCGACGCCGCGCTGTGCGTGAGCCTCGACCTGCGTGCGTTGCAGCGGGTTCAAAGGCTCGGCTTGGCGCACCAGCGCCTGTTGCAGCACCGTCATGCCGACGTTCATCGTCAGGGCCGCACGGGTCAGCGGCCGGCGCCACTCGGGTTGCCAGCCAGGCACGCGCGGGCCAGCCAGCGCGCACAGCAGCATCACCAGGATCGCGTGGTGGGTGCTGTAGTCCTCGGGCCGGCTGCCGGCGATGTGGATGAAGCGCAGCAGCGTTGCGTCGACCTGGCGGTCGAGCCGGTTCAGCATCTCTTGCGCCAACTCGTCCAGGCGTGACAGCCAGCGCGTCACGCGCGTGTCGCCCAGCAGCACGCGGGCGCGGCTTTCGAGGTCGGGCCATTCGAGCGGGCGTTCGACCAGCGGCATCGGCTCGGTCGCACGCTGGTCGAATTCGGGCCGCAACGCGGCAATCGCACCCAAGGTACCGCCACCAGTGCGGAACATCTGGTCGACCTGGGCGTTCAGCTGACGCTGCGCGATGTCTTTTTCGCCTTCTTCAATGAACAGCGCACGGGCGAGCAGATAGCCCAGCTGCTGCTGGTCGGCGATCGGCGAGCCGCGGTGCACCAGCACCATGCCGTTGATGTCGCGCAGTGAGAACGGCAGCGGGTGGCCGGGTTCCAGGCCGTCGGGGGTGATGGGGACAAGTTTCATGGTGGCAGGCAGGCCCGGACCACCACAAGGCGGCGGGGCTCCCAGGCATCTTCGGCTGGACGCCACCGAACTTGAGTCGAAATGTGATGTCAGCGCCTACTTAACGGCTTTTCGGCACCCGTCAGGCACCTCGCGGACATGCGGACAGGATCAGTGCGCCGTGCCGCTGCCCCCGTTGGGCGGCGGCAGCACGCGGCCAGCCGAGGTCGGCGCCACCGTACCGTCGTCCAGCATGCGCACGCCCGGCGGAGGCGCCACCAGCCGGAACAGCATCTGGTCATCGGCCGGCGGACTGGCCGACGCCACGCGCCAATTCGGCACGCCACGCGTCGCGAGGTGGCTGCGCACGGCGGCCAGCCGTTCGGCCGACCGCGGGCCGGCCGGCGCCGAGGCCTGCAGTTTGGCCGTCGGCTGGCGCTTCAGGCTTTGCGAGAGCTTGTCGAGCACCGCCTGCAGCGGCGGCTTGGGCGACACGGTAGCGGCAGCGCTGGACGGCGCCGCGGCCGTCGGTGCGTCAAATGCATATTTCATCGGCACGCTGAGGCGCACGCTGCCATCACGCTCGCCCACCACCTGCACCGGCGTGCCGGCGAACAACTCGGTCAGCCAACGGGCTTCGCCGGCCAACGGGGTCTCAGGCGGCAGCATGGGTTTGGCGGCCGTGGCAGGCGCCTCGGTACCGGCCGCCACGCCGGTGCCGCCCGACGCGGTGGGGCCAGAGGTCTGACAGGCCTGCAAGGAGGCCAACAACAACACGACGGCGGCACTCAACGAGAGCCGGCGCATCGACAACAACGCGCGGGGCATGCGCAGCCCAAACTTGTCCATGTCGCCATTGAAGCAAACGAGACGCCTGACAAAGTGCACGGGTTGTAACAGCGGTCAAGCCTCGTAAGCCCTCGCTTGCGTAGAATTCGCGCACCGTCCGAGGAGCGTTGCGACGGCGTGGCACTTCTTGCAGAAGGCCATGCCGCCAGGCTCGGCACGGGCACGCGGGCGATGACAGTCGCCGCGTGCGGCAACGGCGCTCACCCGGGCCGCAGCGCGGCCGCCGCGGGTGAGCCGCGACGGCCCATGGGCTCGCCGCCTTGACCGCTGATTGCCGCCATGACCGATCGCTCCGCGCCCCTGCCCTCTGAACCCACCGCCGTCGTGCCGCCGCCGATGCGGCTGTCCGGCCTGGAGCCGGTGGCCATCGGCGCCGGCTCGCTGTTCGTCAACGTCGGCGAGCGCACCAACGTGACCGGCTCCAAGGCCTTCGCCCGAATGATCCTGGCCGGCGAGTATGAGAAGGCACTGGCCGTGGCGCGCCAGCAGGTCGAGAACGGCGCCCAGGTCATCGACATCAACATGGACGAAGCCATGTTGGACAGCCAGGCGGCGATGGTTCGCTTTTTGAACCTCGTCGCCGGCGAGCCCGAGATCGCGCGCGTGCCGATCATGGTCGACTCGTCGAAGTGGAGCGTGATCGAGGCCGGCCTGAAGTGCCTGCAGGGCAAGGGCATCGTCAACTCGATCTCGATGAAGGAAGGCGAGGCCGAGTTCAGGCGCCAGGCCACGCTGGTGCGCCGCTATGGCGCCGCCGCGGTGGTGATGGCCTTCGACGAAAAAGGCCAGGCCGACACCTTTGCCCGCAAGATCGAGATCTGCGAGCGGGCCTACCGGGTGCTTGTCGACGAGGTCGGCTTCCCGCCCGAAGACATCATCTTCGACCCCAACATCTTCGCGATCGCCACCGGCATCGAAGAGCACGACAACTACGCGGTCGACTTCATCAACGCCACGCGCTGGATCAAGCAGAACCTGCCTGGGGCCAAGGTCTCGGGCGGCGTCTCCAACGTCTCTTTCAGCTTCCGCGGCAACGAGCCGGTGCGGGAAGCCATCCACACCGTCTTCCTGTACCACGCGATCCAGGCCGGCATGGACATGGGCATCGTCAACGCCGGCATGGTCGGTGTCTACGACGACCTGGATGCGACCTTGCGCGAGCGTGTCGAAGACGTGGTGCTGAACCGCCGGCCCGATGCCGGCGAGCGCCTGATCGAGATCGCCGAAAGCGCCAAGGGCGCGGCCAAGGACGACTCGCAGCGCCTGGCTTGGCGCAACGCCGGCGTCAACGAGCGCCTGAGCCACGCGCTGGTGCACGGCATCACCGATTTCATCACCGAAGACACCGAAGAAGCCTGGCAGGCCATCCTGGCCAAGGGCGGCCGGCCGCTTCATGTGATCGAAGGCCCGCTGATGTCGAGCATGAACATCGTCGGCGACCTGTTCGGCGCCGGCAAGATGTTCCTGCCGCAGGTGGTGAAAAGCGCGCGGGTGATGAAGCAGGCCGTGGCGCACCTGCTGCCCTACATCGAGGCCGAGAAGGCCGCGATGGTCAACGCCGGCGGCGAAGCCAAGCCCAAGGGCAAGATCGTCATCGCGACCGTCAAGGGCGACGTGCACGACATCGGCAAGAACATCGTCACCGTCGTGCTCCAGTGCAACAACTTCGAGGTCGTCAACATGGGCGTGATGGTGCCCTGCCAGGACATTCTCGAAAAAGCCCGCACCGAAGGCGCCGACCTGATCGGCCTGTCCGGCCTGATCACGCCCAGCCTTGAAGAGATGCAGCATGTGGCGGCCGAGATGCAGCGCGATGCGTGGTTCCGCGACAAGCAGATGCCGCTGCTGATCGGCGGCGCGACGACCAGCCGTGTGCACACCGCGGTGAAGATCTCGCCGCACTACGAAGGCCCGGTGGTCTACGTACCGGACGCATCGCGCGCCGTGGGCGTGTGCTCGGAGCTGTTGTCCGAAGAGCGTTCGGGGGCTTACCTGACCGAGCTGCGCGCCGATTACGACCGCGTGCGCACCTTGCACGCCGGCAAGAAGGCAACGCCACTGGTCACGCTGGCCCAGGCGCGCGCGAACAAGACGCCGATCGACTGGAGCACACCGCCGGCCGCACCGCGCTTCATTGGCCGGCGCATCTTCAAGCAATATGACTTGGCCGAGCTGGCCGCCTGCATCGACTGGGCCCCGTTTTTCCAGACCTGGGACCTGGCCGGCCCGTACCCCGCGATCCTGCAGGACGCGGTAGTCGGCGAGGCCGCACGCCGGGTGCTGGCCGACGGCCAGGCGATGCTGAAGAAGATCATCGACGGCCGCTGGCTGCAGGCGCACGGCGTGATGGGCCTGTACCCGGCCAACACGGTCGACGACGACGTGATCGAGGTCTACGCCGACGAATCGCGCGAGCAGGTGCTGTTGCGCTGGGCGCCGCTGCGCATGCAGACCGTGCGGCCGATCATCGACGGCGTGCCACGGCCGAACCGCTCACTGGCCGACTTCATCGCACCCAAGGGCAGCCAGCCCGACTACATCGGCCTGTTCGCGGTCACCGCTGGCGTCGGCGCCGACAAGAAGGCCGCCCAGTTCGAAGCGGCCCATGACGACTACAGCTCCATCATGTTGAAGGCGCTGGCCGACCGGTTGGCCGAAGCCTTTGCCGAGCGGCTGCACCAACGGGTACGGACCGAACTGTGGGGTTACGCGGCCGACGAAGGCCTGAGCAACGAAGAACTGATCGCCGAGAAGTACCGCGGCATCCGGCCGGCGCCGGGTTACCCGGCCTGCCCGGACCATGGCGTGAAGGGCGAGATGTTCCGTGTGCTGGCCTGCGAAGAGATCGGCATGGCCCTGACCGAGAGCCTGGCGATGACGCCGGCGGCCAGCGTGAGCGGGTTCTACCTCGCCCACCCAGCGTCGACTTACTTCAACGTCGGGCCGGTGGGTGCCGACCAGCTGGCGGCCTGGGGCGCGGCGCTGGGAATATCCAACGACGACGCGCGGCGGCGGTTGCTCTCGGTGATCGATGGCAGCCCGGGCGCTTCGGCGTAGAAGCTGGCGTTGAGCTGCGTTTCGCGCACGAGGTAGGTGCGGAAACGCTGGAACAGCTCGGCATCGACCGGGCCCGGGTTGGCCCAGAAACTGTCGAGCGGGCCCGGGTGCACCAGGCCCTCGATCGCGTACATGCACTCGCCCAGCGGGATCACCGGGGTGCCGTGGTACAGCGCCTGCAAGCCGGTGGTGCTGTTGACCGTCACCACGCCGGACGCATGCTTCAGCAACGTCGGCAGATGCTGGTCGTGGATGTAATGCACACGATCAGTGATGCCCAGGCGCTCGGCCTCGACAGCAATCAGGCGGGTGTAGTCGTTGTACGGGCGGTCCAGCGGATGGTGCTTGAGCACCAGCAGCTGTTCGGCCGGCGCATGCTGCGCGAACGACACCAGCACCTCATGGATGAAGGTGCCGACGTCCTTGTAATGCGAGTGGCGGCGGATCTGGCTGTCGTTGTAGACCTGCAGCGGCACCAGAAAGAAGCGCTTGTGCTGTTCCGGTGCGGCGAGGAAGTCCTGCATCGCGCGCTCGGTGAAGCGGTACCACCACTTGCGCCAGGCACCATTGGCCCATTTCAGGCCTTGGCGCACGGGGGCGATCGAGCGGTGGTGGCGGTAGTGCGGGTAGCGCGGGTGACCGATCGAACGGGCCAGCGAATAGGTGATCGCAGCGCCGGCCACTGCGCTGAAGCTCTGCCCGGTAGGCTGCGGCGTGGGCAGCGGCTCGGCGTTGAGCTCGCGGTAGAAAGCCGGGTCGCGCGGGATCGGTGATGCAGCGTTGACGCCGCCGACTTCTAGCGTGACGTAGTCGGGCCGGACGTAGCCTTCTTCGAAGACGAAGATCGTGACGCCCAGTGCACGGGCCTCTTCGATGGCCGCCTGGTGCATGCTGCGCGACTGGCCAAACAGCACGATCGCATCGAGCCGCAATTCGGCGATCAAGCGCCGCAGGCGGGCTGGCCATTGGTCCAGCGGATCGCGGTACCGGATGACCTGCTCGCCGCTGAAGAACCAGTCGTCGCCGGCGTTGAAGTTGACCTTCCAGACCTGCTGGCCATGGGCACGCAGCGTGCCGGCCAGTCGCTCAAAGAACGACCCCATCGGGCCCYGCAGCATCAGCGTGCGACGCTGGCAGAGCAATCGATCGAGCGAAGTGGGGATCATCAGAAGGACAACGGACTCAACATCACCGCCGCACCAAAGGTGGATTCACCCAGAGGCAGCGGCGCACAAAACAATCGGACTAAGCAACCCGCGTTCCCGCGGTATCACGCGCACATGCCACTGTGACGATCCACTGTGACACTCTAGGGAAGGGCCGTGAATGTGACGATCCCACGAATGGGTGGCACTTGTGGCGAATTTGATCTTTCTTGACGAATTCGCCTCGGCCCGGCGCATGGTCGACTCAGGGTCGTTGCGGGGTGCGGTGGCGGATTCTGCCCCGGTAGAAATAACCCACGCTCGCGAACGTTTCCACAGCGGCTTATCGCAACAACTGCTTTCTCTTTTGGTAATTTCCGGCTCGGCGACCGGCCTTCGCTTGGATTCCGCCGCGCGGTTCAGGCGGCCTCGCCGCTCCACCAGCGCCGCAGCGCCACGACGTGGCGCAAGGTCCAGCGCCAAGCGCGCCGGCCAGCCGAGACCTGGCGCCGGCCCGCGGCGCCTTCTTCACGCCAGGCTTGCAACTCGGCCAGCGCGCGCTCGGCGGTCGTGAAATACCCGGTCGCCCGGCTGACGTAGGTTGGGTACAGCAGCAGCACCCCCGCCACCAGCGCGTCCAGGCTCAAGCGCCGTGTGCGCCGCGGGATGGGCACACGGTCCTGCGTCAGGCCCCAGCCGGCGTAGAACGGGCAGCCCCAGCAGACCACAGGCTTGTCGCGCAGCAGGGCTTCGAAACCAGCGAGCGAGGTCAGCACATGCACTTCGTCGACCTGGCGCAGCACCTGGTCCATCGGTGCGTCGACGACGATCTCGTCGCACAGCGCCGCGGCAGCGCCCTCTCCGCGGCCGGCCTCGCGCAGCTGGGCCACGACATCGGGGTGCGGCTTGTAGACCAAGTGCGCATCGGGCCGCTCTGCGCGCACCGCCTTCAGCAGCGCCATGTTCGTGCGCAGGCCCGGCGCACCGAGACGAATCGATGCGTCTGCCTCGACCTGGCCGRCCACCAGCACCACCTCCTTGTCCGTCGCCGGGCGCTGCCAGCGGGCCTGGCCGACGTTGTACTTGGTCAGCCCGGCGGCGAGGATGCGCTCGCGCAGTGCCCGGGAACGCTCGCAAGTCGCCTCGTCGAACTCGGTCTCGGCCAGCAAGCGCTCCAACGCCGACGGCGCAGTGGCGTCGTAATACATGCCTTGCTGGTCCATCACCCAGGACAGCGGCCGCACCAGATCGGCACCCAGGCCGACCGAGCGCAGAAAGCCGTCTTCCAGCCGGACCACCAGCGGCGGTGTATCGCCCGATGAGGCCGCCGCGTCGGGCACCGGCCGTCGACCCCACAGCGCCAAGCCGGTGCCTGCCGGCACGGGCTTGTTGACGCTCTGGAAGCGCAGGTCGCTGCCGGCGAAGAAGGCACGCGCGATCGGCTTTTTCCAGCGCGAAAAACCCACCGCCACCATCTGCGTCGGAAAGCGCTYACGCATTCGCCGCTGCAACGCCATCCAGTCMAGCAAGCACTCAGGCTCGCAGCGCTGGTCGGTTTCGGGGTCGAGGTAGCGCGGGTAGTCGATCAGCGCGGCATGGCACAGCGCCGCCAGGCTGGCTGCACTGCGTCGCGCAGGCGCCGCCAATTCGTCCTGCGTCAAGCCCCAGCCGGCGTAGAACGGCATGCCGAAGCAGCGCAGCGGCCGGCCCCACAGCAATGCTTCGAAACCCATCTGCGAGGTCACCGTGTAGACCGCGGCGGCCCGTTCTAGCAAACCGCAAGCGTGGGCCGGGC
>NZ_JBFUGE010000219.1:0-9966 GCF_056403075.1 Ideonella sp. P3_A4
GTGCTGTCCAGTGAGACCGGCGCTGCCGGCGAGCGCGACGCGGTGCGCGAGAAGATCAAGGCTGCCGTCGCCGCAATCGACAAGACTTTGGCCGAGCCGCAGCCGTTCGAGATGGACGACCTGTGGAAACCGGCCCGTGACGCCTCATTGGCGCTGGCCGAGGGCAAGCATGCCGAAAAGCGCGCCGACGCCTTTGCCGAGCACAGCCAGCACATCGAAAAGCTGCGCCAGCTGACGCTGCTGGTCGGTGAACGCTCGGGCTTGTTGCTGGACCCGGAAGCCGGCAGCTTCTTCCTGATGGACCTGGCGGTCGAGCGCGTCATCCCTTGGACGGAAACGTTGGGTCAGGCCCGTGGCCAGGGAGCCGCCCTGCTCTCCCGTGGTGACGCCAACAACGCCGAGCGTGCCACCTTGGTGGGTCGTGCCGATTCGCTGCGCATGGCGCTGGTCGACGTGGGCTTCCGTGTCGAGGCGCTCAAGCGCGCCGGCGTACAGCCGCCAGCCGGCTGGGAGGCGGCACTGGCCGCCTCGCAGGCATTCGACGAGACGGTCCGCAAGATTTTCACGGCCGAGACGATCAGCGGCGAAGCCCCTCCGTATTTCACGCAGGGCAGCGAAGCGATCGGCAAGGTGATGGTGTTCAAGCAGCAGATCCACGAGCTGCTGGTTGACGAGCTGAAGGCCCGCGAGCATCGGCTGCAAGGCAAGCTGTGGCTGCAACTGGGTATTTCCGCTCTGGGCCTGGTGCTGATGCTCTACCTGGGCCTGGCCTTCTATTCCAGCTTCAGCCAGGCGCTGGTCGTGCTGCAAAAAGGCGTCACCGCGGTCGCCGCGGGCGACCTGGCGCACAAAGTGCAGATCGAGGGGCGTGACGAGCTGGCCGAAATCGGCAAGGTCGTCGAACGCATGAGCGAAGGCTTGTCGGTGATGGTGGCCGAGATCCGCAGCAGCGCGGTACGAGTCGGCATTTCAGGCAAGCAGCTGGCCGCCAGCGGCGACGCGCTCTCGCAGCGCACCGAAGCCCAGGCGCAGAACCTGCGCGAAACGGTGGCCACGGTCGGCCAGCTGAGCGATGCGGTCTCGGCCAACGCCGGCGCAGCCCATGAGCTGGACCAGATGACCTCTCAGTTGCGCGACCAGGCGGAAGCCGGCGGCGCCGCGATGCGCGAAACCGTGCAGTCGATGACCACGCTGGAGGCCAGCTCGCGCAAGGTGGCCGAGATCATCAGCGTGATCGACGGCATCGCCTTTCAAACCAACATCCTGGCGCTGAACGCTGCCGTCGAGGCAGCCCGCGCTGGCGAGTCCGGCCGCGGCTTCGCGGTGGTCGCCACCGAGGTGCGCCAACTGGCGCAACGCAGCGGCTCGGCCGCCGCCGAAATCCGCCACCTGATCGGCCAATCGACCGAGCAGGTCAGCCAATCGGTCACCCGCATCCAACGCACCAACGGCACGCTGGACTCGGTCGTGCACGGCGTGCGCGACGTGTCAGACAAGCTGCGCGGCATCGCGCAGGCCAGCGCCCAGCAGTCGGTCAGCCTGGGCGAGGTGTCGCGCAGTGTCGGCACGCTGGACGAGATCACGCACCAGAACGCCACGATGGTGGAAGAGTCGTCCCGCGCGTCGGGCGAGCTGGTCAACCGCGCCTCGATGTTGAGCGAAGCCGTGGCCGCTATTCGCCTGCGCCAAGGCAGCGCCGACGAAGCGCGCAATCTGGTCGATCGTGCGGTAGACCTGATCCGCGAGCGGGGCTTGCAGGGCGCGGCCGCGGTGTTCCGTGATCCCAAGGGCGGTTTCCTCGACCGCGATCTCTACGTCTTCGTGACCGACCGCGATGCCCGCTACCACGTGCATGGCGCCAAGCCGGCGATGGAAGGCAAGCTGGTCCACGAGGTGCCCGGCATCGACGGCGATCGCTTTGCCCGCGAATCCTGGCAAGCCACCACCGGCAACCACTGGGTCGAATACAACATCGTCAACCAGCAGACCGGCAAGGTGCAGCACAAGGCCAGCTACGTGGTTGCGATCAGCGACACGCTGCTGGTCGGCTGCGGCATCTACACCCAAGGCAAGGCCACGGCGCTGGCGGCCTGAAGACGATCGAATCGCCAATGAAAAAGGCGGGGCTCATGCCCCGCCTTCTGCTTTTAGGTTCTGGTCGGCTCAACGATCAGCCGGTGCGCCTTGCGGCCCATGGCTGGGCAGGCTCGACACGTCGGCCTCAGCATGCTTGCTGCCGAAGCGGCGCTTGAACCAGGCGCCCAGGTTGTCCATGTAGCTGTAGATCACCGGCACCACCACCAGCGTGAGCAGCGTCGAGGTGACCACCCCGCCGATGATCGCCCGGCCCATCGGCGCCTGGATCTCGCCGCCGTCGTTCAGCGCAATCGCCATCGGCAGCATGCCGAACACCATCGCCGCGGTCGTCATCATGATCGGCCGCATCCGGATCTGGCCGGCCTGCAGCAGCGCGTCACGCACCGTGGCACCCGTCTTGCGGGCATGGTTGGCAAAGTCGACCAGCAGGATCGCGTTCTTCGTCACCAGGCCCATCAGCATGACGAGGCCGATCATCGAGAACACATTCAGCGTCGAGCGCCACAGCAGCAGCGCCAACATCACGCCGATCAGCGACAGCGGCAGCGACACCATGATCGCGATCGGCTGCAGGAAGCTGCCGAACTGGCTGGCCAGCACGATGTAGATGAAGATCACCGCCAGCGCCATCGCGCTGAGCAGCCCGCCAAAGGCTTCGGCCTGCTGCTTGCCTGCGCCGTCGACCATGAAGCTCACGCCCGGGGGCAGCTGGGTCTCCTTGATCAGCTTCTGCACGTCGTTGTTGACGTCACCCGACGGGCGACCTTCGACACCGGCGTACACCGCTTCGCGGCGCTGTAGGTTCTGGCGACGGATCACCTCGGGGTTGAAGACCTGCTCGATGGTCGCGACCTGGTCGAGCGCGATCGGCGAGCCGTCTTTCGCAAAGGCGACCGGCAGCTTGCTCATCTGCTCGATGCGCTCGCGCTGGCCTTGCGGCAGGCGCAGCAGCACTTCGACCTGATTGCCGTCCGGAGTCGTCCAGTAGGTGGCAACGTCGCCGTTCACATAGGCACGCAGTGAGGACGCCACCTGCGGGCCGGTCAGGCCGAGCTCGCGGATCGCCGAGTCCTTCAGCCGCACCGCGAARGCCGGCAGGCCGGGCTTGACGGTGGTGTCGACGTCAACAGCGCCCTTGATCTTCTTCAGCTTCTCGGCGAAGTCCTTGGCGACCTTGGTCAGCTGTTCGCCGTCCGAGCCGAGGATGGTGATCCAGATCGGGCGGTCGAAGCCGACGCTGGCCTCCAGGCCGGGGATGCCGGCGATGTCGGCGCGCATCGCGTCCTCGATCTCCTTCTGGGTGCGCTTGCGGTCACTGCGATCGGTCAACGCGATGTTCAGCGAGGCCTGGTTGCGGCCGGTCGCCAGGCCTTCACCGGTCGAGCCAACCACCGTCTGGATGGTCTTGATCTCGGGGTACTTGGCGGACAGGATGGTCTCGACCTGCAGCACCTTGTCGTTGCCGCGGTCCAGGCTCGAGGCAACCGGGAAGCGCAGGTTCAGCTGCGTGAAGCCCTGGTCGGTCTGCGGCACGAATTCGGTGCCGACGAAGCCCGACAAGCCCAGCGCGACGATGAAGCTCATGAACCCGCTCCAGGCGACGATGCCGCGCGGCGTCAGCGTCATCAGGCGCAGGCGGCGAGCCTGCTGGCGGTCGCGTTTGCCATCGGCGTCGAACGGGCGACCGTAGACAGGGATCGGCAGAATGAAGACACGGTAGCGGCGGCCCGAGAAGGCCCAGGTGATCAGGCGGCCGTAGATGCCGTGCAGCCATTCCATGCCACGGTCGGTGCCGCGGATCATGTGGCCGATCACCGCCACGTCGCGCAGCTTGGCGCTGGGCGGATCCTTCCAGACGCTGGACAGCATCGGGTCGAGCGTGAAGCTGACGAACAGCGAAACGATCACCGCCACCGCCACGGTGATGCCGAAGGGGTAGAAGAACTTGCCGATCACGCCGCCCATGAAGGCGACCGGCACGAACACCGCGCAGATCGCGAAGGTGGTCGCCATGACCGCCAAGCCGATCTCGTTGGTGCCGTCTTCGGCGGCGCGGTGGTGATTCTTGCCCATGCCAAGGTGGCGCACGATGTTCTCTCGCACCACGATCGCATCGTCGATCAATAACCCGATGCACAGGCTCAGCGCCATCATCGTCATGAAGTTCAGCGTGAAGCCGAAGGCATAGACGGCAATGAAGCTGGAGATCACCGCGATCGGCAGTGTCAGGCCGGTGATGATGGTCGAGCGCCAGCTGTGCAGGAACAGGAAGACGATCGCCACCGTCAGCAGCGCACCTTCGATCAGCGTGTGGCGCAGACCGGTCAGCGAGCCCTTGACGAAGTCGCTCGACGCGTAGATCAGGTTCAGCTCGATGTCGGCCGGCAACGTCTTCTTCAGCTCTTCCATCGCCTCCTTCACCGCGTCGCCGGTCGCCACGATGTTGGCGTCCTGCTGCTTGAAGACGGCGAAGCTGATGGCCGGCTGGCCGTTGGTACGGGCGATCGAGTCAGGCTCGCGTTCACGCTCGACCAGGGTGCCCAGGTCGTTCAGCGTCAGCACCAGGTTGCCGCGGTGGGCGACGACGATGTTCGCGAACTGCTTCGGGTCCTTGACCCGGCCCTCGACGCGCAGAATCGCGTCGGACACCTTGTCCGACACCAGGCCGACAGGCTGGTCGGTGTTGGCGGCTGCCAGCGCGCTGGAGATCTCGGCCGGCGTCACGCCGTAGGCCTTCAGTCGCAGCGGGTCCAGGTCGATCCGCACTTCGCGCGAGACCAGTCCGCCCACGTCGACCTTGGCCACGCCCTCGACGCGACCCAGGCGCTTGGCGATCGTCAGCTCACCCAGCGTCGACAGCTCGCGCGCCGTGCGCGTCTTGCTCATCAGCGCCATCACGACCACCGGCTGGGCGTTGTCGGCCTGGAAGCGAGACACGCTCGGCTGCTTCACGTCCTTCGGGAACGCGGCCTGGGCGGCGGCGATGCGGTCGCGCAGGTCTTGCATGGCACGGCTCATGTCGGTGTTCAGCGTGAACTCGACACTGGCCTGAACGCGGCCCTCGAAGCTGCGCGACTGCACCCGGTCGACACCGGCAATGGAGTTCAGTGCTTCTTCCAGCGGCTTGGCGACCTCACGCTCTACAGCCTCGGGCGACGCGCCGGGGTAGCGCACGTCGATCCAGGCGCCGGGCAGCGAGATGTCGGGCATCTGCTCGACGCCCAGCTTGCTGTACGAAAACAGCCCCAACACACACAACGCGACCATCACCATGGTGGCGAAGACGGGGTTGTTGATGGCGACTCGGGTCATCCACATGGTGAACCTCTGCTCTTTCTATATCTGGCTATCTGGCGCGGGGTCGCTTCAATTGGATGCCGTGGCCACGCTGGCCAGCGCTGACGACGGCTTGGAGGCCGACGCGGCGGTGGACGGCGCAGGTGCGACCACCCGGGCGGCGGCGCCTTCGCGCAGGTTGTCGAAGCGCATCGCCAGCACCTGGGCCTCGGGCTTGACGCCGTCCTTCACCTCGACCAGGCCCTTGGCGTCGTCGCGCCGGCCGGTGGTGACCGAGCGCCGCAGCAACTTGCCCTGCTCGATCGTCCAGACATATTCCTGGCCCGACGCGGTGCCGATCGCGGCCACCGGCAGCGTCAGCCGCGGTGCACCTTCGGGCATCGCCACCTGAGCCTGGGCGTACTGGCCGGCGCGCAGCTTTTCCTTCGGGTTCGCAATGGCGATCGCCACGCCGATCGAGCGGGTGCCGAGCTCGGCCGCCGGCGCGATGCGCGCCAGGTTGCCCTTGACGGGCTCGGGCACGCCTTCGACCTGCACCGTCACCGGCATGCCGGCCTGCAGCATGCCGACTTCGTGGGTGCCAACACTGCCAGCCATTTCCAGCTGGGTCAGGTCGACGATGGTGACGATCTGCTGCTCGTTCGAGACCTTTTCGCCAGGCACCACGTGGCGCTTGGAGACGATGCCGGAAATCGGCGCCACCAGGTTGGCTTCACGCAGGTTGATCCTGACCGTCTCGGTCTGGGCCTGGGCCGCCGTCAGGTTGGCGCGGGCGCTGTCCAGCGCCGCCTTCGACGATTCCAGCGCGTTCGGCGAAATGAACGACTGCTCGGCCAGGCGCTGGTTCGACGCGTGGGTACGTTCGGCTTGCACCATCTGCGCCCTCGCTGCCTCGACCTGGGCCTGGCGCTCGTTCAGGCGGGCGTTCAAGTCGGCCAGGTCGACCGAGCCGAGCTTCTGGCCGGCCGTCACCCGGCTGCCTTCGGCTACCGTCAGGTTCAGCAGCGTGCCGGCCGCCTTGGCGCGAACCACGGCGGTGTTCGGTGCAACCAGCGGGCCCGAGAACTCCACCGTCCCGGCCAGCGGCTGCGTGCGGGGCATCACCACTTCCTTGGCGGTGAAGTCGAGCACCTTGTCTTCGGGCTTGGCATCGGGCTTGTCGCCGCCCTTGCGGCTGGCCATGACCGCCGCGGTGCCGCCGCCGAGGGCCAACACCGCAACCACCACCCCTCCAATTACCCAGCGCTTGTTCATGTGTGCTCCTGCAAAAAATCATCCGCCTTTGGTCAGGCGCAGCGCAGTGTAGGAGTGTGCGCCGGGGTGATCACCCCGGTGCCGACGAAGCGCAGTTGGGCGACGACGAAATGCACCCGGGGCGGATGAGCGGCACGCCGCGGCGACCGTTTCGCCGCCGGCGCCGACCGGCCGCAGCCCGCGCCGCCGGGTCGCCGTTCGCCCGCGCCAGCCCGCAATTCGTCGCAGGCAGCAGCTATCGACACCCCGTTCACGATAAGCTCGCGCGTCTTTTTATGGCGGCCACTGGGCGCCATGATTCTTCGAATACTTTGGAGGTCTCCCGATGTTGCGTCGTCGTTCGTCCGTGGCCCAGCCGGCCCGCCTGCCTAACAGATGGGCTGTGGGTGTAGCCGCCGCGATGCTGGCCGCCACGCTGGCCGGTTGCAGCAGAGGCAACGGCGACGCCCAGGCCGCCGCCAAACCGGGCGCAGCCGCCTCGGCGCCGCCCACTCTGCTGCTGTCTGCCGAAGACCTGCGCACGGCCACCAGCGGCCTGCACGCGATGGGCCCGGTGATCACCGGCTCAATCCAGCCCGAGCGCCGGGCCGACCTGCGCGCCGAAGTGTCCGCCGTGGTGCTGCAAGTCTTGAAGGACAACGGCGAAGCCGTGCGCAAAGGCGACCTGCTGGTTCAGCTGGACGCCACCTCGATCCGCGACAGCCTGGCCTCGGCCGAGGAAGCCGCCCGGGCCTCCGCCCAGTCGGCCGAACAGGCCGAGCGCACCTTCCAGCGTCTGAAGACACTGCAGACGCAGGGCATGAGCTCAATGCAGGCCCTCGACGACGCCGAGGTGCGCCGCAACAATGCGCAAAGCGACCTGGTGGCCGCCAAGGCCCGGGTCGTTTCGGCCCGCCAGCAATCGCAGCGCACCGAAGTGCGGGCGCCATTCGACGGCGTGCTCAGCGACCGCAAGGTCTCGGCCGGCGACACCGCCCAGATCGGCAAGGAGCTGGTCAAGGTGATCGACCCCGCCAGCATGCGCTTCGAAGGCCTGGTGTCGTCGGACCGGATGGGCGAGATCAAGCCAGGGCAGTCGGTCAGCTTCCGCATCAACGGCTTCGGCCAGCAGGAGTTCAAAGGCAAGGTGCGCCGGGTCGACGCCTCGGCCAATGCCAGCACCCGCCAGGTCGAGGTGCTGGTCGGCTTTGAGGGCGGCGAAATGCCCAAGGTCTCTGGCCTGTATGCCGAGGGCCTGGTGGCCACCGGCGAGCAGAAGGCGCTGATGCTGCCCGACGCCGCGCTGAGCAAGGAAGGCGACAACGCCTACGCCTGGCGCGTCAAGAACGGCACGCTGAGCAAGGTCAAGTTGACGCTCGGCGAACGCGACCAGCGCAGCGGTGACTATGTGGTGCTGGCCGGCCTGACCGAAGGCGATCAGCTCTTGCGCAAGCCCGGCTCGACCCTGATCGACGGGCAGAAGGTCGAGCGCGCTGCGGCGCCGGCCCCCACGCCGGCTCTGGCGGCATCGGCGGCAGCGTCCGCCGGGAGGTAAACCATGTTCCTCTCAGATTTCAGCATCAAGCGGCCGGTCGCGATGATCGCGGTCATCGTCACGCTGATGTGCATGGGCCTGATGGCCCTGAACCGGTTGCGGGTCAACCAGATCCCCGACGTCCAGCAGCCGATGCTGGTGGTCAACATCCCCTACCCCGGCGCCTCGCCGGACACGGTGGAGCGGGAAATCATCAACCGCATCGAGAAGGCGTTCCAGAGCATCGGCGGTGTCGACGAGGTGCGCTCGACCGCCAGCGAAGGCAACGCGCGCTTCCTGATCATGTTCCAGTTCAGCAAGAACATGATCGAAGCCGCCGACGAGGTGCGCAATGYGATCGGCACGGTGCGCTACAAGCTGCCGAGCGAAATGCGCGAGCCGGTATTGCAACGGCTGGACCCGTCCGCCCAGCCGGTGATGCAGCTGGCGCTGTCGTCTTCCAAGCAGTCGCACGCCGAGATCTCGCGCCTGGCGGAAGACACGCTGGCCGACAAGTTCCGCGGCATTTCGGGCGTGGCGGTGGTCGACGTGAACGGTGCACTGCACCGCGAACTGTCGGTGCTGCTGCGGGCCGAGAAGCTGCGCGCGTTCAACGTCTCGGTGGCGGAGGTGGTGAACGCGCTGCGGCTGCAGAACGCCAACGCGCCGGTCGGCAAGGTGCGCGGCACGCTGGAAGACCAGAGCATCCGGTTGGTGGGCCGCATCGAAAGCCCGGCCGAGTTCGAGCAGATCGTCGTGCAGCGGCGCGGCGAGCAGATCGTGCGCCTGGGCCAGGTGGCCACGGTGCAGGACGGCTTTGCCGAGCTGAGTGGCTTTTCGGTGCGCAACGGCCGGCCGAACGTGGGCTTGTCCATCACCCGCGCCCGCGATGCCAGCACGGTTGGCGTGGCCAACGACGTCCGAAAACTCGTGGCCGAGATCAACCCCACCCTGCCCGAGGGCACCCAGCTCGAGGTGACGCAGGACGGCGGCGAAGAGGCGCAGAACAGCCTGAACAACGTCGTGCATGCGCTGATCTTCGGCGCCGGGCTGACGATCCTGGTGGTCTACATCTTCCTGAACTCGTGGCGCTCGACGCTGATCACCGCGCTCAGCCTGCCGACCTCGGTCATCGCGGCGTTCATTGCCGTGTGGCTGTGCGGCTTCACGCTGAATTTCATGACGCTGCTGGGCCTGTCGCTGGCCATCGGGGTGCTGATCGACGATGCGATCGTGGTGCGCGAGAACATCGTGCGCCACATGGAGCGCGGCGAATCACGCATGAATGCGGCGCTCAATGGCACCGCCGAGATCGGCCTGGCCGTGGCCGCGACGACCTTCTCGATCGTCGCAGTGTTCGCGCCGGTGGCATTCATGCCCGGTGTGTCGGGTGAGTGGTTCCGGCCGTTTGCGCTGACGGTGGTCGCCTCGGTGGTGGTCAGCTTGTTCATCAGCTTCACGCTCGACCCGATGTTGTCAGCCTACTGGGGTGACCCGCCGGGGCACCAGCATGCCGAGCACCGCGGCATCGGCAAGCTGCTGACCCGCTTCAACCACTGGTTCGACCACCAGGCGGTGGGCTACGGCAAGGTCATCGCCTGGGCCCTGCACCACCGCATCTGGATGTTCGTCTTCACGGTGGTCAGCCTGGTGGTGTCGGTCGGCCTGTTCGCCAAGTTCGGCGGCTCCAGCTTCCTGCCTGGCGGCGACTGGGGCACGCTGGCGATCGAGGTGCGCACCCCGCCCAGCAGCAGCCTGGAATATTCCCGCCTGAAGCTGGAAGCGGCCGCGGCGCTGGCCCGCAC
>NZ_JBFUGE010000220.1:0-9957 GCF_056403075.1 Ideonella sp. P3_A4
CCATTGCCACGCTGATCTTCCCGATCCAGCAATACAACACGATGGAAGGCGACACCGACGGCGGCCGCTTCAACCCGACCAAGCAGGTCGGCGGCAACGCCTATTCGCCCGCTCGCGTGCCCTTCGCCGGCTACCCCGACAACAGCGCTTCTCCCTACAAGCTGCCCTACGCGAAAGACACGGCCCTGTTCGTCGGCCAGGCCAACCTCGGCCTTTTCAGCCACGCGCGCTTCAACAGCAACCCGCAGGTCTACGCCTTCGACTTCGCGCACGACTTCAAGGACGAGGTCCTGTGCGTTCGCAACGKCACCGTCGTCGAMTACTTCGACTGGATGCCCGATGACCAGGACCTGAGCAACACCGACCCGAACGACGCGGCTGCGATCGCCGCTGCCGTGGCCGCAGCTGCGGCGAGCGGTGCGCTGCTGCCCAACCAGACCAACGGCAGCAATGGCGGCTGGAACTTCATCCTCATTCGCCACGACGCCATCGACAACACGCACGACAAGGACCAGGGCGGTGGCAACGTGCAGACCTATGCGCAGTACGGCCACGGCGCCAACGGTGGCGTGCGCGCGGCCTTCGCGGCGCGCGGCGTGGCGGCCAACCTGATCATCGGCACGGCCGTCACCCAAGGCCAGGTGGTGATGCAGGCCGGCGACACCGGCGTGAGCTTCCACAACCACCTGCACCTGCACGTGCTCGGCGCCCTGCCCGGCACAGCGGCGCCATTGCCGGGCACACAGCAGGTGATCAACCGCAACGCGCTCACGCCCTACACGCTTCCCTTCGTCTTCAGCGACGTGAACCACGTGTTCGCGACCGACGGCGTGCCGCAGCACCTGAACTGGTACACCTCGCAGAACGTGAGGACGGGCTGATGGACCTCGGACTGCCTGACCTCTTCCCCGCCGCGGCCGGCGGTGCGGGCGTGCGGCCCGTCGTCAAGCTGGTCAAGGGCCCGGCGGCGCCAGCGGGTGGTGGCTTCGGCTCCGACCTGCTCTCGGCCGCGGCCGGCGCGCTGGGTCTGGGCGGGGGCTCGCAGCCCGACCCGCTCACCGACAGCCTGTCGTCGCTCGTCGTGCACCTGGCACCGGCGCCGTTCATCGCCCACGCGCGGCTGCGCTTCCTGCCGCGCGAAGACTTCCCCGATCTCGCTGCCGGCGACGAGCTCAGCGTGCAGCTGGGCTTCGACGGCAGCCCGCAGCCGGTGCTGGCCGGCAAGATCGCCATGCTGTCTCGCCGCGGCGACGGCTCGCTCGACGTGACGCTCGCCTCCAAGTCCGTCTCACTTGCCGCGCAACGCGAGAACACCGGCTACGAACAGCAGAGCTTCAGCGATTTGCTGTCGCAATGGGCCGCGCTGGCGCAGCTCACGCCGGGCGACATCGCGAGCGGGCCGAGCTACCCCTTCCTCGCGGTGGACGACCGGACGAGCCTGTGGGACTGGATCGCGCGACTGGCCCGCCATGCGGGCGTGCCGGCGTGGGTCGATGCCTCAGGGCAGTTGCAAGCCCATGAGACCAGCGGGCCGCCGGTGCGCACGTTCAAGTACGGCGAAGACGTGCTCGCTTTCGAGGCCACGACGCGGGACGCGATGGCCGGCACATCAAGTGTTGCCGGCGAAGGCAGCGCCGGCACGCAAGGCGCCAGCGCGTGGGCCTGGCTCGCCAAAGACAACAGCGCGAACCAGGCGACCAGCGGCGATGGCCCTGCGATCGGCTTGTGGTCAGACGGCGCCTTGCGCAGCACCGCCGCGGCTCAGGGCGCCGCCGACAGACAAGCCGCCGCTGCCAAGCGCCTGGCCACCCCCGTCCGCGTCACGGTGCCCGGAGCGCCAGACATCGACGTGGCCTCGCCTTTCGCGATCGAAGGCTGCCCGAACGGCGTGGGTGATGGGCAGTACGCGGCACTGCAGGTGCGCCATAGCTTCGATGCTCGCCGCGGCTTGCTGACGCAACTCGTCGGAGGTTCGGCATGAACGACCTCTACGAAACGGTGCGATCGCTTGTCCGGCAAGAGCTGCGCGCCCACCGCAACACCGAGCTCGGCACCGTGCAGGCGGTGTACCCCGCCGACCCAGACAACTACGACGCCGACGTGGTGCTGCGCGACGCCCAACTCGTGCTCAAGCACGTGCCCGTCGCCACGCCGCGCAAAGGCTTCGCCAGCCTGCCCGAAGTGGGTGACCTGGTGCTGGTGCAGTTCGTCGGTGGCGACATCAACCGGCCGGTGGTCGTAGGCACGCTCTACAACGACGAAGACCGGCCGCCCGAGAGCACCGAGAAGCAGTGGGTGCTGCAACTGCCTTCAGGTCCGGACAACAAGGAGAGCGGCCTTCGTGTCGAGGTCACGCAAGACTCGCCACTGACCGTGAAGGTGACGCTCGCCGACAAGTTCAGCCTGAGCATCGTCGACGACGACCCGGTCGTATCGCTGAAGGTTGCGGACACCACGCTGACGATCGATGGCAGCGGCGTAGTGAAGATCGAAGGTGCTGGCGATGTGTCGCTGAAGGCCGGCGGCGACCTGAAACTCGAGGCCAGCGGCAAGGTCGAGATGAAGGCGGGCGGTGAGATGGTGCTCAAGGGCAGCCTGATCAAGCTGAACTGATATGGGCATGCCAGGCGCAAAACAAGGGGACAAGGTGATGGCCACCGACATCCACATCCAGATGGTGCCCAGCCCGGGCGGGCCGGTGCCCACGCCGCTGCCATCGCCTTTCGTCGGCACGATCGATGGCGAGTTGTCGAGCGACGTGCAAGTCGAGGGCCAGGGCGCCGCGGTGGTCGGCTCGACCGCGACGAACTCGCCCTCGCACATTCCCACCGCAGGCCCATTCCAGAAGCCACCTTCGAACAAGGCCACGATCCAGCAAGGCTCGACCACCGTGCAGATCAACGGCAAGGCCGCTGCGCGCATGGGCGACCCGGCGATGACTTGCAACGACCCGTCGGACCTGCCGGCTGGAACCGTGATCGCAAGCGGCACCGTACTCATTGGGTGACCTGACCATGYCCGTCCGCGAAGAACCCACTGCCCACCTGCTGCGCGACCTCGCGGTACACGCCGCGCATCGCGAGCTGCGCCCGGTTTACCGCGTGAGCGAGAACCTCATCGCGCTGCGCGGCCAGGCGTGGGACTTCATCGCACGCGACGGCAAGGAAAACCTCGCGCAGGCGCTGATCCTGCGCATCCTCACCCCGCTGGGTGAGCTGTCCGCGCTCGCGCACCCCGACTACGGCTCGCGCGTGCACGAGCTGATCGGCCGTGAGAACAACGGCACCCAGCGCAACCTGCTCAAGCTCTACATCCTCGAGGCGGTCAAGGCCGAGCCGCGGGTCGAGAAGGTGGTGGAGCTGAAAGTCAATCCCTCCCCCGGCGCGCGCTCCACGGTCGATGTGCTGCTGCGCGTGAAGCCCGCCGGCGCAACCGGCGTGGTCACGATCGGGCCGTTCACGATCGAGCTGGCGGTGTAACGAGGAACTGCGATGAGCTTCCGACGCAAACCCTATCCCGAAGTCGCCGAGAGTCTGCTCAACCGCCTGCTGGGCGGCGTGAGCGGCGAGCAGCATCCCTACCCGCCGGCACGCGCCACGCGCGAGCCTTTTGCGCATCCGCTCGAACGCTCGCCGGTCGACTCGCTCACCGCTGTCTGGGGTGCGCGCAACGGCGAATCGCAGCGCTTCGAGCGCGGCACCGACTACGAGCTCTCCAGCGACGCCACCCAGATCGTCTGGAAGAGCGGCGGCCAGCGCCCCGACGAAGGCACCGCGTTCGAGGTGCACTACCTGCCCAAGCAGCGCGACGCCAATGTCAACGATCTGTACCCCGGCTCGGTGGTGCGCACGATGCTCGAAGCCGTGGCCCTGGAGACCGCAGGCCTTTACGCCCAGATGGAAGCGGTGTACCGCTCCGGCTTCGTCGACACTGCGCGCGGCGGCGCGCTCGACCATGTGGTGGCGCTGCTGGGCGTGGCGCGCGTGCGCGCCGGCCGCAACAGCGGCGAGTTGCGCTTCTCGCGTGCGCGCAACACGCGTGGCGAGATCACCATCCCGGCCGGCACGCGTGTGCTCACCGCCGACGGCAAGATCGAATACGAGACGCTGGACGATCTCACCCTGGCCGACGGTCAACCCACCGGCAAGGTCAACAGCCGCGACATCGTGGCCACCAACGACGGCTTGGCCGCAGACAGCCTCACCCTCGTCGCCAAGCCGATCGCGGGCATCGAGTCGGTGACCAACCCTGCGTCGACCACGCGGCTGGATCGCGACGAGAACGACGACGAGTTGCGCCTGCGCGCCAAGCACTTCCTCGCCGGCTCCGAGCGCGGCACGCTCGGTGCGATCGCCGGCGCCGTGGCCGGCATGGGTCTGAAGGCCGAGGCCGTCGAGCCGCCAGGATCGCCCGGCTTGGTGCGCGTGCAGGTGCACGAAAGCGCGCTCGACCCCGAGCGCCGCGCGCTGCTGGAGCGGCGCGTCGCCCAGGTGCGCCCGGCCGGCGTGCGCGTCGAGTTCGACTACGGCACCGCGCCGGTCAAGGTCGACCTCGCACTGCGCCTGACCAGCGCCGCTGGCCTGCTCGACATCGACCTGCGCCGCATCCAGTCGACCATCGGCGATCGTTTCAAGGACTACTTCGACCGCCTGCCCTCGAGCAGCGACGGCAGCATCAGCAAGCTGATCGGCTTGGCGATGGGCGTCGAAGGCGTCGAGGATGCGCGCCTGACCGCTGCCACCGTGAACGGCAGCTCCATCACCGACCTTGCCGCCGGCACGCTGCTGCTCGCGAGCCAGCCCACGCGGCTGGGCGAACTCTCGATCACCGACCCGTCGCTGTCGACCGGGCTCACGCTGTCGGTGCGCTATCCGCGCGACGCAGCGATCCCCGATGCAGCGGCGATCTCGTCGGCGGTGGAAGCCGCGCTCGCCTACCTCAACGACCTCGCGGTCCAGGCCGTCCCGGCCGATGCGCCCAAGCGCTCCTTGAGCTGGGGCAAGCTCACGCGCGCGCTACCGCTGCCGCACGGCGGTTGGGTGTCCGGCACGTTGCAGGCGCAAGAGAGCGGCACACCCGCGCCGGCCACCGCAGGCGACGTCGGCCCCTACACCGTGCAATGGACCTTCACGCGGCCGAGCGGCACCAGCGTCGTCCTCGGTGCGCCCGCCGATGCGCCCTTCGCACTGACGACCGAAGAGCGCCTGTCGGTCGCCCGCATCGCGGTCGAAGTCAAGCCCAAGGCAGCCTGAACGGTAGAACGTCATGAGCGCCTTCGAGAAACTCACCGATCTGCTGCCCAGTCTCTGGCGGCCCGAGCCCGACGACCAGACGCTGGTCGCGCAGTGGCTGCGCGCAGTCGGCCAGTCGATGGACCAGGCCGCGGCGCAGATCCAGGACGTGCTGCGTTCCCACTGGTCTGACACGGCCGACGCCGCGCTGTGGGCACCGCACTACCAGGGCGTGCGCCGCGAGCGCGGGCAGAAGCCCGCCAACGTGCGAGACCCCAACGACTTCGCCGAACTCGAACAGTACCCGTACCTGTGCGACATGGCGCGTCTCGCCGCACTGCTCGACCTGCCCCCGTGGCGCGACCCCGCCAGCCTGCGCGAGAAGGTCGAGGAATACCGCGCCCGCATCCAGGACGTGGTCGCCGCCTATGCCGATGGCCTGGTCACCCGCGATGCACTGGTGCAGCTGGTCGAGGCGGCCCTGCCCGAGGACATGGCTGCGCCGCTCTCGCGCCGCTACGCGATGTTCGCGATCGAGGAGCCCGTGGCGCTGCTGACCCGCACCGAGGCGCTGGTCATTCCGCTCGCGCAAGAGGGCGGCCTGGTCACACCGCTTTCCAGTTGGCCGTTGCCTGAGGCCGCGCTCACGCCCGCCTTCATCGTTCAAGGCGTCGCGCCCGGCGCTGGGGTGGAGGCCACGGTCAACCCGATGATCGAGCGCCATCGGTTCGACGCCGTGCCCGCGGGCGTGGGCCTCGCCTGGCAAGGCACACTGGCCGACGGCGAAGCCCTTCGCTTCTCACCGGCACGCTGCTCGTGGCTGCTGCGCGATGGTGAGTTGCACGCATCCAGCGCCGACACGGCCGAGAGTGCGGCGCGCGACCCTTCTGCCAACGGCCCTTGGGCGCTCGCCCTGGCCTTGCCCGATGGTGACGCGCGCGCCCTCACCTTCGGGCCTGACGGCATGCTGTGGCTGATCGAAGAGACGGCCACCGAGTGGCGCGTGCAGCGCTTCGACGGCACGAGCTTCCAGGTGGTGGAGATCGATGCGCCGGTGGGCCCCTTCCACGCGATCCTCGCGCAAGGCGACAAGCTCTTCCTCGCCGCCGAGCAGGGCTTGTTCCACACGCCGCTGTGGCCGGACAGTGGCGAAGACCGCTGGACTGCCGTGGCCGATGTCGATGGTGCGGTACGTGCGATCGCCGCAGTGCAAGACSGCATTGCCGCTGCCGGCGAGCAAGGCCTGTGGCGCGTTGGCGCCGACGGCGTGCTGGTCAGCCAGAGCCTGGCAGGCGTCGACCTGCAGGCGCTGGGCGTCAACGACGACCGGGGCTATTGCGCCACCGACCAGGCGCTGTTTCTCTTCCAGGGCGAAGCCGCCTTCCGCTACGACGGCAGCGGCCTGTCTGAAAACATCCCAGACTGGCAGCCCGTCGCCGCACCCGACAACGCGATGACGAGCCCGCTGCCACCCGTGCGCGTGACGGCCACGACGCCCGACGGCAGCYTGTGGCTCGGCACCAGCGACGGCCTCGCTCGCTGGACGGTGCGCGACGCCCGCACCACGCTGCTCGAAGCCTATCCGGACCTCATCGCCGGCCCGGTCAACGCGTTGCATGTCGACGACCGCGGCATGCTGTGGATCGCCGCCGACGCGGGCCTGTTCCGCTACGACGGCCGCACCATCGCGCAGTGCGACCTCGCGCAGTCGCGTTGGGTATCGCTGGGCCTTGCTGACACGGTGTACCCGAGCGACATCACCGAAGCGCCGCGTGGCCACTGGCGCTTCGACAGCATCTCGTCGAAATGGCAGCAGTGGACCGGCACGCGCTTCGCCGACCCGCAGTTGCCCGTGCGTGCCACCGTGTCCGGCCCGATGCACGCCGCGCTAACCGCGCCCTCGGTGCGCGCTGAGAAGGGCACGTGGGACGGCAGCACCTTCACCGCCACGGCGGCCGTGCCCACCAGCGAACTGCGCATGCGCATCAAACCCGACGACACGCGCATCGTTGATGCCGGCCAGCCCTTCCTGCCACTGCCCGCGCCAGGCACGCGCTGGCGCTACCTGCAGCTCGACGAAGCGCCCACGCCGCCCACGCTGCGCCCATGGTGGTCGCGCGAAGGGCAGCTCTTTCCGCCACCCACGCGCGACGCGCCCTTCCCAGGGCACTTCCGCCAGGACGCCGGCTACAACGACGACGGCCATTTCGACAACGCGATGTTCGTCTACCCGCCCTCGGCGCGCCTGGCCGCGAGCTACCCGCTTGCGCCGCAGGTTGGCGTGCGCATCCGCCTGTTCCTGAGCGACCCGTCGGTCGCGCCCGAGCCGGCGCTGGTCGAGCGGGTCTGGGCGCTGGTGGTGCGTGCGCGCGCCGCGGGCGTGCCGCTGCAACTGATGGCCGACGGCCGCCTCGTCAAGGAGAGCACCTCATGACCATGAACCTCAACGACACCCCCGCGATCGCGACGGCGCTGGGCGGCAGGCAACCGGGCCACTTGATCCAGGCGGTCGACTGGAACAGCGTCACCGAGATGCTGGCGTTGTTCGGCACCACGCTCATCGACCTCGGCGGGCGCGTCACCACGCTCGAAGCCAATGTCGCGACGTTGACCACGGCCGTGGCCGCGCTGGAGACCGTGCCCGAGCGCCTGGCCACGCTGGAAGACAACGTCGGCCCGCTGCTGGAGAACTACCTCGTCAAGATCTCGACCTCGGCCGCCAGCAACGTGGTCGGCGAGATGGCGGAGATCACGATCTCGGTGCTCGCGCTCGATGGCAGCGTGGTCGCGGGCGACCCGCCCTGGGTCGACCTGTTCGCCACCTGGGGCCGGCTGCGCGCCTCGCCCGGCTTCACCGTGCGCGCGAATGCGCAGGAGAACGCGCTGTCCGTCCAGGTCAATGCACAGGGCATCGCCAGGGTGCAACTGCGCGCCGATTCGACCCAAGGCTTCGAAGCGAACGACGAACTGCAGTTCTCCAACATGCTTCAGTCGCAGGTCGGCAACAAGTCGATGCGGCAAATCATCTTCGAAGCCCCTACGCCGCAGGAAGCAGCGGTGAAAGGCGTCTTTGCACAAATCCATACTGCCTACAACAGCAGCCAGACGACACAGCGCTATCTCGACGGCTACGCCGGCCAGTACGCGGGCGGCAAGTTCACGCTCGATCGCCTGCCGCGCTCGGGCAGCTGGGAAGACCACCGCACCACGGTGCTGGCCTTCGCCAAGCCCGATGCCGACCCGCGCAGCCCCGACCCGGCGCGCGGCGTGGCCAGCATCCAGATCGACTTCCGTGAGTGGATCACCCACTGGACGGGCGACTTCTTCGACCACTTCGATGACCTGACACTGCCGTTCGACAACCTGCTGCAGCAGCAGTTCGCCAAGGACGACATCGTGCAGGGCACCATCCTGGGGCTGGACGCGTTCAACCAGAAGACCGGCCCACTGGGCCACACGCGCAACACGTTGGGCATGCAGTTCGCGCTGAGCAAGATCAACCCCGGCGGCGATCTGGTGCGCGAGCAGGCCAAGTCGCTGATCGACGGCGCGATGAAGGTGCAACTGGCTGCCGGTGCGGGCGGCGGCACCGACATGGCGCTCGGTTATGCCGCGCAGGCGCAAGCAAGCAACACCGCCGGCAAGCAGGCGCAGGTCGCCCTTGCGCAAGCCACGCAAGCCCAATCCATGAAGGCCGCTGTCGACGTGCTCGAAGGCCGCATGAAGGCCTCAGAGGAAACCGGCCGCACGATCACCGACAGCCTCACCCGCATCGGCGACGGCGTGAACAAGATCAACGTGGTCGAAGTGGCCGACCTCGGCACGCGGCTGCAGAAGATCAACGCCGATATCAGCGTGCTGGCGGGCAAGATCAATACGTAGCGAGACGTCGCGATGCCCGTCGTCTACCTTGAGCCCTCGGACCTGTCGCTTGTTCAGGCCCAGACGGTGCTCGGGTTTCTCAACCGGGCGAGCGCCGCCGAGCAGTTGGCGCGTGACATCGAGTTTCCCGACGAGCCCGACATTGGCATCCGTCTCGGGCAAAGGCTGCTGGATGCGCGCACCGCGCTGGGTGGGCAGTTCACCGACATCCGCCAGGTGCGCTCGGTGCGACTGATCGGTCCCGAGCGTTTCACCGAGATTTGCGTGGCCGCGCTTGGCCTCGATCCGCGCCGCTGGGTCGACCTGTTCTTCGGCGGCGGGCCGATGACGCTGCGAGCGGAAGAGGGCCTGGTGCTTTCGTTGGAAGTGAAGCCACAGCCTGCGTGGCTGGGCCAACCGCTGATGCTGTTTCCCACGGTGCGCAGCAAGAGCGGCGAGCCGCGTGCCGGGGTGGCCGTCACGCTGCAAACCAACGTCGGGCGATTGAGCTACGCGTTCGGCTTCTCCGTCAGCGAAGGCAGTTCTGTCACCGCGATCACCGGCGCCGATGGCCGCGCCGAAGTGCGCCTGTACACGCCACCGGATGAGCCGCTCTCGCCCGAGCAGCGCGCCGCGTTGCTCGACGCACTGGGCCGGCTCGACGCCAACGCCCCCCATCCGCTCGCGCTGGAAGCGAACTTTCTCGCACTGGTCGATGAGTACGCGCTGGACCTCAGCTACTCGCTGCGCCGCGCGATGGACCTCTACACGCGCCAGTACCGGCCACAGATGGTCGACAGCCTCAGCCCCGGCCGCTGGCGGCTCGCGTGGCCGATGCTTACCGGCGTCGTGCGCGCCGACGCGC
>NZ_JBFUGE010000221.1:0-9728 GCF_056403075.1 Ideonella sp. P3_A4
GGTCTGGCCCCCACAGGGTCTGGCCCCCACAGGTCGATCACGCGGGCCAGCTCGGCATCGAAGGCTTCGCGGGTCGCGAAGGCTTTGTGGTCGACCGAGGCAGTCGCGATCCCGCGCTCCGCGGCCCAAGCCAGGCCAGCGGCGTCAGCCTTGTTGCTGACCACGCCCACCACCCGTGCGGGCCAGCCTTCGGCGGCACAGCGTTCGACGATGGCCTGCATGTTGCTGCCACGGCCGGACAGCAGGATCACGATTCGTTTCATAGAGGCGGCAGAGTTTAAGCGGGCCACCTGGCCGGCAGCAGGTGTCTGAGAGAATCGTCAGCCGCACTACTGCCGCCCCGCGAACATGGTCACGCGTCCCCGCGTTCTTTCCGGCATGCGCCCCACCGGCGCCCTGCACCTCGGCCACTACCACGGCGCGCTGAAGAACTGGGTGCGGTTGCAGGACGACCACGACTGCTTCTTCTTCGTCRCCGACTGGCATGCGCTGACCACCCACTACCAGGAGCGCGAGGTCATCGAGCGCAACGTCTACGACATGGTGGTGGACTGGCTAGCTGCCGGGGTCGACCCGAAGCGCGCGACGCTGTTCATCCAGAGCCGATTGCCCGAACACGCCGAGCTGTTCACGCTGCTGGCAATGGGCACGCCGCTGAGCTGGCTCGAGCGGGTGCCCAGCTACAAGCACCAGATCACGACCCAGCCGAACCGCGACCTCGCGACCTACGGCTTTCTCGGCTACCCGCTGCTGCAGGCGGCCGACATCCTGATCTACCGCGCCAATTTCGTGCCGGTCGGGGAAGACCAGGCCGCGCACGTCGAGGTGACGCGCGAAGTGGCGCGCCGCTTCAATCACCTGTATGGCCGCGGACTGGCCGAGCCCGTGCTGCCCGAGCCGGCGGCCCTGTTCACCGAAACCTCGCGCCTGCCCGGGCTGGACGGCGAGAAGATGAGCAAGAGCGCCGACAACACGATCGAGATGCGCGAAGAGCCCGAGGTGGTGGCGCAAAAGATCCGCCGCATGCCGACCGACCCGCAGCGCGTGCGCCGCAGCGACGCGGGCGACCCAGCACGCTGCCCCGTCTGGCCGTTGCACCAGCTGTATTCGTCGGCCGAGACGCAGGCCTGGGCGCGCGAAGGCTGCACCACCGCCGGCATCGGCTGCCTGGACTGCAAGCAGCCGGTGATCGAGGCCATTCAACGCGAACAGCAACCTTGGCGCGAACGCGCCGAAGCCTACCTGTCGAACCCGAAACAGGTGCACTGGATCGTCGAGATGGGCACCGAGCGGGCACGCACCATCGCCAGGCAGACGATGAAGGACGTGCGCGAGGCGATGGGGTTGGCGTACTGACGATGCCATCGTCGATGTCCGCCCCGCTGCTGATGCTGCTGGCATCGCTGCTGTTCTCGATCATGGGCGTCTGCGTCAAGCTGGCGTCGGCGCACTACGGCGCAGGCGAGATCGTGCTCTACCGCAGCCTGGTAGGCTGCATCTTCATCTTCGGGCTGACACGCTTGCGCGGCGGCAGCCTGCGCACCAACGTGCCGGTGATGCATTTCTGGCGCAGCGCGATCGGCGTGCTGTCGCTGGTGCTGTGGTTCTATTCGATCGGCAAGTTGCCGCTGGCGACCGCGATCACGCTGAACTACATGAGCTCGGTGTGGATGGCCATGTTCCTGATCGGCGGTGCGGTGATGTTCGGCGCTGCGAAGGTCGACCACCGCTTGATCGCGACCGTCCTGACAGGCTTTCTCGGCGTCGCGCTGGTGCTGCAACCAACGATCGAGCGCGACCAGTTCCAAGGTGCGCTGGCGGGTCTCACCTCAGGCCTCGGCGCAGCGATGGCCTACCTGCAGGTCACGGCGCTCGGCCGCGTCGGCGAGCCCGAGTACCGCGTGGTCTTCTACTTCTCGCTCGGCGGCATCATGGCCGGCGGGTTGTTGATGCTCGCCAGCGGTGCACACGGCCACACCTGGTACGGCGCCACGCTGCTGCTGGCCACGGGCGTGCTGGCCACGGTGGCGCAGATGATGATGACGAGGGCCTATGCGATCGGCCGGCCGTTGACGAACGCGAGCCTCCAGTACATGGGCATCGTGTTCTCGTTTGTCTTCGGCGTGCTGATCTTCGATGACCCAGTCACCCCTGTCGCYCTGGCCGGTATGGCGCTGATCGTGGGCGCCGGCCTGGCCGCCACCCGGCTGCGCCAGCGCAGCGCGCCCGCTGCCGGCGAATCCTCCACCTTCGAATCCTGAGGTCCACTCATGTCCTTGCCGACGCCACTGATCAGCGCACCCGAACTGCTCGCCTTGCTGGGCCGCGGCGAGGCCTGGCCGGTCGTGCTCGACTGCAGCTTCGACCTGGCCGACAGCCAGGCCGGCGAAAAGGCCCATGCCCAGGGCCACCTGCCCGGGGCACGCTATGCCCACCTGGACCGTGATCTGTCAGGGCCGAAGACTGCCCGCGGAGCGATCGACGGGGGACGCCATCCGCTGCCTACGCGCGAGGCCTTTGCCGCCACGCTGACGGCATGGGGCATCGGTCCCGACACCCCCGTCGTCGCCTACGACACCCAAGGCGGCCCCTACGCCGCGCGCGCCTGGTGGCTGCTGCGCTGGCTGGGTCACACCAATGTGTCGGTATTGGATGGGGGTCTGGCCGCCTGGCAAGCCGCCGGCGGTCCCATCGACAGCGAACTCCATCGAACTGAACCGGCCGCCGTACCCTATCCGCTCCGCGCACCGGCCATGCCAACCGTATCGGCTGAGCGCTTGCTGGCAGCACCGGCAGCATCGCTGGTGATCGACGCCCGCGCGCCGGAGCGCTTCCGCGGCGAGGTCGAGCCGCTCGACGCTCAGGCGGGCCACATCCCCGGCGCGCGCAATCGCTTTTTCAAGAACAACCTCGCCGCAGACGGAAGATTCTTGCCGGCGGACGACCTGCGAAAGGTATTTGCAGCATTCGGGGCACCCGCCGACCGCATCGTCCACCAATGCGGCTCGGGCGTGACGGCCTGCCACAACCTGCTCGCCATGGAAGCCGCTGGCCTGACCGGTTCGACGCTCTACCCCGGCTCATGGAGCGAATGGTCGAGCGACCCAGCGCGGCCGGTGGCGCGCGGCTGACCCCTCGCGCGTGTCGACGTCGTCCGACACCGCGACTGCTTGACAGGTATCAAGACAAGCGGCGCTGAACGCGCAACACTCCGACATGAGCCGGGCAGTCCCGGCGCCAGCGAAGGAGAGCAGCATGTACCGGAACATCCTGGTTCCCACTGACGGCTCGGACATCACCTCGAAGGCCGTGCAGACCGCCATCACCCTGGCCAAGACTCTGGGTGCCACGATCTCGACGATCAGCGTCAAGGAGCCCTTCCCCTACAGCGCGATCTCCGAGATGCAGCCAGTGCCGCCACAGGAGTTCTACGACGCTCAGGAGCGCATCGCCGCGGCACGTGTGAAATCAGTCGTCGATGCAGCCGCGCTGGAGGGCCTGACTTGCTCCGGCCACACCGTCGAAGCGCTGCACCCCTGGGAAGCGATCACTGACTACGCCAAAGCCCAGGGCTGCGACTTGATCGTGATGGCCTCGCATGGGCGACGCGGCGTCAGCGCGCTGCTGCTGGGCAGCGAGACACAAAAGGTGCTGACGCACAGCGCGGTGCCAATCCTGATCGTCAAATAGCGACGCCAGCGCGCCGCCAAGCGCATCGTTCAGTCGTGCATCAAACGGGTAGCTGACAACACCAGCAGCAGCCCGGCGCCGATCCAAGCCACCTGCGCCAGGATCTCTCGCCAGGGCAGGTGGCGCTGCATTTGCGGAATCAGGTCCGCCACCGCCACGTAGATGAAGCTGCTCGACGCCACCACCAGCAGGTAGGGGAAGACTTCCTGCCAAGCGCCGACCACGAAGTAACCCAGCACACCACCGGCAACCGCCGTAAGGCCCGACGCGGCGTTGTACAGCAGCGCCTTGCGGCGGCTGAAGCCGGCGTTGATCAGCACGATGGTGTCACCGACCTCTTGCGGAATCTCGTGCAGGATGACGGCTAGCGAGGTCGTGGCCCCCAGCTCGGGGCTGACCAGGAACGCCGCCGCGATGATCACGCCATCGCAGAAGTTGTGGATGCTGTCGCCCACGAGCACGCTGAAACCGCCGCGGCCGGCCTGCTCAGCGTCGAAATGGTGGTGGTGTTCGTGACCATCACCCTCGTGGTGGTGGGCGTGGCGGTACAGCTCGGCTTTCTCGAGCAGGAAGAAGAACAGCAGCCCGACCAGCAAGGTGGTGAACAGGGCGTGTGGGCTGGCCTTCTGGCTTTCGAAGGCCTCGGGCAGCACATGCAGCAGCGCCGTGGCCAGCAGCACGCCGGTCGACAGGCTGACCAGGTGCTTGACCAGCTTGCCCAACACGGCAAAGGTCATCGACGCGGCGATCACGACCGACAGCACCCCGCCGATCAGCGTGGCAGCAACGATGTAGAGCAGGGTCATGGGGCTCGGGTGAAAACGAAAACCGCGCCCGGCAGGGGCGCGGCAGCACGCATCAGGACTTGGCTTCAGGCCATGCCCCGGGCCTTGAACCCAGCCTCGCGACGCCCTGAATCTCCTTCGACGGGAGAAGGGGAAACTGCGCGTTCAGCTGGACGACGAACGCGCCCTCTCGGGCGGCCGCGTCACGATGGCCAAAGCCGCGTTCATCTTATCAACCGTGTCAAGCGCATCGCCGCGAAGCCGCTGCGGCGCTTGTCTCACCGTTCGTCAACGGGGCGCGCATCGCTTGACGCGCCCCCTGGCGCGCCTCAAGCCCCCAGGCGCAGCACCTTGGCCTTTGACGGCACGCCGTTCGCATCGATCGCAAACAGCATGTAGAAGCCCGGCGGCGCATTGTTGGCCGAAGCCGGCAGCGTCACGCTGAGGTTCTTGGCGTTTTGCGTGAAGCTCAAGTCCTGGAAACGCTGCTCATTGCTGAACGCGTGTGTCACCGCGCCAAAGCGCACCAGCGTCATCCGGGCGACGGTGTTCTTGTTGTTCATGGCCACCGGGATCGTCGCGCCCCAGGTGGCGGCGGTCGGCGCAGTGACGATGCCGGGCCGGATGGCGGGCAGGCCCGAACCATCGGTCTTGTAGAGATACGGCGGGAAGTAGATCTCGGCGTTCAGCTGCGACACCGGGCCCGGGGCGCCGCCGCCGCCGGTCAGCACCGAACCGTCAGGCATCAGCATCGAAACGCTGTGGTACAGCCGCGCCTTGGTGGCTGTCGCACCCAGCGTCCAGCTGCCTGTGGCCGGGTTCCAGGTCTCCGAGTCGTAGACCGCGCCGACCAGGTCGTTGCCGGTGGACGAACCGCCGTTGACCCACACCTTGCCATCGGCCAGGATGGTGGCGTTGCCGAACTGGCGATCGGCCGACAGCGGCGCCGCCGGGGTGACGACCGGGGTGGCGCCGTTGATGTCGACCACCACCGCCTGGGCTGCATCGCGCACCGACAGGATCTTGCCGGGCTGGTACATCGCGGCCGGCAGCATGTAGGCGCCCGTCGGCATCGTGCCGGGCAGTTGAGTGACAGTGCCGGTGCCATTCACGTCGAGCGAGAAGATCTCGCCCATCACGTTGAAGATGACGACCTGACCTTGGGGTGACCACCAGGCGCGCGGGTAGTTCCAGGCCTGCACGCGCGAGCCGTAGGCAGCGTCGCTGTTGGCGGTGGTCAGCGTGCGCCAGCCGGTGGTTGCGTTGTAGACCTCGGGAATGCTGGCGTAGGTGTCAGCAGTCGGCGGGTACTGGGCGCTGCCTTCGTAGAAGCGGTCGATGCGGCCGCCAATGACAGCCTGCTCGCCGGTGGCGGTGGTGATCAGCGTGGCGTACCAGCGCTGGTAGGCCATCGACTGGGCCTGCTTGGTGAGCTTGTTGTCGACCGGGGTGAACAGGTTGACGTCGTTGTTCGCATAGTTGCGCTGGCCGTTGACGGTACGSTCACCGCCCACCAGCAGCACATTGCCCGTCGCCGGCAGCAGGGCTTGGCCGGCGCAGAAGATGTCGGTACCGGTGGTGTTGGACAGCAGCGTCTTTGCCTTGGCGCCCATGCCCAGCGCCGGATCCCAGACCGCGTAGTTCAGCAAACCGCTCTGGATGCCACTGGGCTTGCTGCCGTAGCTGAGCACCCGGCCATCGGGCAGCAACACCGTGTGCAGCGGAATCAGCGGCCAGGTGAATGCAGCACCGAAGACGCCCTTGAGGTGCGCATCCGCCGGGCCGGTCGGCACGCTGATGGCCTGCGCCCGTTGTTCACCCAACGCCGATTGACGCTCGTTGGCCTCTTCGTCCACGGCGACACCGGGGCCGGCGCCGAAGTCGATCGGTGCGCTGGTCGCGCTTTGCCGGTCTTCTTCGACCTGTGACGAGGCATCGGGGGACAGCGAGCCGCCGCAGCTGGCGAGCGCAGCGATCGCCAGCAGTTTCAGTGCGTGGCCGCCGGCACGCCGGACGGCGACAGCGGGCGACTTTTTCTCAAGCGGCTTAGGGATGGACACGGACGCACCTCCACATATTTGGGTTTGACCCGAATTTTGCCCGTTCACCCCATTGTTCGCCTGCACAATTCGTGGCCATGCCCCTAACTTTGCCCTCCCCCTCCGGCCTGTTGGCCGCGATTGACATGGGGTCGAACAGCTTTCGGCTGGAAATCGGCCAAATGCGAGAAGGCCGCTACCGGCGCCACCTGTACTTGAAGGAAACCGTGCGCCTAGGCGCCGGGTTGGATGCCGACGGCATGCTGACCGAAGAGGCCGCTCTGCGGGGGTTGGCTTGCCTGAAACGCTTCCGGGATGGTCTGACCGGCCTCACCGCTGCCCAGGTGCGCGCGGTGGCCACCCAGACGCTGCGCGAGGCGCGCAACCGCAACGCCTTTCTGGAGCGTGCGCAGGCCGCGCTGGGCGTACCGATCGAAGTGATCTCGGGCCGCGAAGAAGCCCGGCTGATTTACGCCGGCGTATCGCACCTGCAGCCTTCAGACGCCAAACGGCTGGTGATCGACATCGGTGGCCGCTCGACCGAGATGATCCTCGGCCAGGCCCGCCAGCCGACGCAAGCTGAATCGTTCCAGGTTGGCAGCGTCAGCCTGTCGATGCGCTACTTTCCCGACGGCCGCTACACCGCCCCGGCCTTTCGCGCCGCGCAGGTGGCCGCCGGCGCGGAGCTGGAAGAAGCCCTGGCCGAGTACACGCCCGGCCGCTGGCAGGAAGCGCTCGGTTCATCGGGCACGGCCGGCGCCGTCTCCGAGGTGCTGGCGGCCAGCGGCAAAACCGACGGGCGCATCACGCCAGCCGGGCTGCGCTGGTTGATCACCGAATGCATAGCGGCCGGCTCGGTCGAGCGCATCGCGCTGCCGGGCCTGAAGCCAGAGCGCCGCGCGGTGCTGGCAGGCGGCGTGGCCATCCTGTACACGCTGGCCACGCATTTCCATATCCCCGAGTTGCTGCCCGCCAAGGGCGCGTTGAGACAGGGCGTGATCATCGACCTGCACGACCGTCTGGTAGCCCGCCACCTCGCCCGCGGTCACGACCTGCGCGACGACTCGGTGCAGCGCCTGCAGCGCCGCTTTGCGGTGGACCGCGAGCAGGCGCGGCGCGTTCGCGATCTGGCGTTGCGCTGGCACGGCCAGGTCGAACCCGGCGCCGAGGTCGAGCGCCAGCACGAGCTGCGCTGGGCCGCCGAGTTGCACGAAGTCGGGCTGATGGTCTCGCACCACGATCACCACCGCCACAGCGCCTATCTCGTGGCGAACGTCGACGCGGCCGGCTTTTCRCAGAGCCAGCAGCGGCGTGTGGCCGAACTGGTGCTCGGTCAGCGGGGCGGCCTGCGCAAGATCGACGAGGCGCTGACGCGGCAGGAGGTGGCCTGGCAGCTGCTGTGCCTGCGGCTGGCGGTCATCCAATGCCATGCCCGTGGGCCGGCGGATGTCGACGCCATCGATATCGAGCGGCGAGCCCAGGTGGCCTTCTTGCGCTGGCCGAATGGCTGGGCCGACCAGCATCCGCGCGCCTTGCACCTGCTGCGCGAAGAGGCCGAAGCCTGGTCTCGCAGCGGCGTGCTGGCGCTCGAACTGCCCTGACCACAGCGCTGCGACGACTCGGCCACAGCGCCTGAGCCGGGTCAGGCCGGCAGCATGAAGCCGAGCGTGCGATCCGGAAAGGCCGACAGGTTCGGCAGGATCGCGTCGATCTGCGGCCCGGTCGAGCCGAACCATTTCAGCAGCGTGCTGGCGTACTGGTCGACGCTGGCGGTCGGGATCCAGCGGCCCTGCATTTCCCACTCCTGCACGCCGACATCGTCCGGCCCGCCGAGCACCAGCTTCGGGTACTCGCCGTAGGTCGCGCCGCCCTTGACGGAGCCGCCGCAAACCAGCTGGATGTTGCCCCACGCATGGTCGGAGCCACCGCTGTTGTTCGGCACCAGCGTGCGACCGAAATCGCTGCTGGTGAACGCCGTCACCTGCTTGTTCAGGCCCAGATTGACCATCGCATCGTGGAAGCAGGCCATCGCGCCGGCCACCTCGGCCAACAGGTCGGCGTGCATGCCGGTCGTGCTGTCGCTGTTGGCGATCTGGTCGGCATGGGTGTCGAAGCCGCCCAGGCTGGCGAAATAGATGTGGCGGTCGCCCTGCACCTGCTGGCGGCCGGCGATCAGCTTGGCGATCTGGTAGAGCTGTCCACCCAGGCTGGTCGACAGCTCCTGGCCTTCGATCAACGGGTCGAAAGCCTTGTCGATCGCCGCCGGCACACTGTCGTCGCCAGGAAGGCCCTTGACCAGCTCGGCCAGGCGATCGGACATCGCGAAGGCGTCGCGCTGCATGCTGGCGTAGATCTCGGTCATCTCGCCTTTCTGCCCCGGCGCATACAGCGCGTCGACCGCAGCCTTGCGCTTCTGGTCGGCCGGGTAAGTGATGTCGCCCGGCGCCAGGCCGGCGGCGGCGAACAGCCCCCCGGGGCCTGGCAGCACCAGCGCCGGTGCCTTCTCGCCCGTGCCGAAGCGGCTGTTGCCGCCCAGTGAAATCACCGGGTAGGTGGTCGCCATCGTCTCGGTCGCACGGGCGCCCCAGCCGGTGCGGGCCATGGCGTCAACGCTGGCACATTCCCAGGCGCGCTGCTGGTCGGAGTGCGAGAACAGGTTGTCCGGCACCAGCGGCGAGTCGGGGCCGGCGGCCAGGTACTGTTCTTTCGTCAGCGGCGCCGACAGCGGGCCGACATTCACGATCGGCGCCAGATGGCCGGCCGACCATATCGGCAGCAGCGATTTCATCGACGGGTGCAGGCCATAGTCCGTGCCCGACAGGCGCAGCAGCGAGGTCTTGGGCAAGGCGAGCTGGCTGCGGGCCTCGCTGTACTGGGCATAACGCGAGTCGGCCGGCACCATCATGTTGTAGCCGTCGTTGCCGCCGACCAGGTAGATGCAGACCAGGGCCTTGTAGTCGCCGGCCTGCGCACTGCGCGGTGCCAACAGCGAACCGACGCCGCCGAGTGCGGCCATGCCGGCGGTGCCGCCCAGCAGACGCAACCAGTCGCGACGGCGCAAGGAAGAAGAAGTGAAGCGGGTCATCGTCGGGCCTTGCGTCGTTCAGCGGATGATCTGGTACTGCGGCGAGCTCATCACGAGCCAGCCGGCGCGTTGCACGCGCTGCCTGCGCCAGTCCCCGGGGCTGTTCTTGTCGTCGTAGTGCTCCACCGC
>NZ_JBFUGE010000222.1:0-9722 GCF_056403075.1 Ideonella sp. P3_A4
CCCTGAGGCACCGTCCGTCGCGTACCACGCCGTGGCCTGCCGCCCGGGTGCCATGGTGGGTGGCTCGGGGGTGCGGGCGCAGGCCCCATTCGCGGTCGCCCCCACCTCGGCAAGCGCCAGCGGTGCCGACCGAGAGACAGTGGCACGCCGAACACGGTGCCCCGCGAGCGTGGGCCGGAGAACGCACCCCCGGGCTACCCGCCACGCTCCACCCTCCGCAAGTGGAATGAAGCAACGCCGGCCACGCGCCACTCGTCGCAGGTGGAACGCGGCGACGCCGCCACATCGGCAAGGACGTGGCCTTGCCGCGCGTTCACCGCCTCAAGGCTTCAGCACCCAGCGCTGCGCCGCCGTGCCATTGCAGGTCCACTGCTGCAATTGCAATCCCGAGGCTTGGCCAGCGCCCGGCACATCCAGGCACAAGCCGCTGTGTGCGTTGACGAACTCGTAGACGCCCGGCGAGACCTGATTGGCCTTCCACTTGGTATCGTCATCGACGCTGCAGGGCCACTGGACCATCTTCGCGCCGACGGCCAGGCTGCGGTTCGTCGGGTCGAGGCAATAGCCACTGTGGCCGAACACGAGGTGATAAAGGCCGTCGCCCGCCGGCTTCATCTTCACCCGCTGGTTGGCCAGGCCGACGCAGTCGTACTGCGCCACCGCCGCGTTCGAGTTGTAGTCGAAGTAGTAGACGTCAATGCACTTGCCGCTGGCCTGTGCGGCGAAGTACTGGCCCGTGTCGTCGCCGTCGCCCGGCGTGCCCGTCCAGACCCAGTTCGGGTGCTGCGCCATGCAGCCCTTCAGCCACGCGCAGCCATAACGTTTGACCAGGTCGTGCTGGTATGCCGCCGGCGTCACGTTGGGCCAGTAGGCGCCGTTGCACATGGGGCCTTTGGTGCCATCCGGCGGCAGGCCCATCGCGACCAGTTCGTCGATCGTGTTCTGGTCGGCCGTGCCGCCGCAGTTCTCGTGCGGCAGGCCGAAGTTGTGGCCCATCTCGTGCCCGATCGAGCCGATGTCCGACAGGTTGCGCGGGCTGCCGTCGTTCAGACCGATGCCGTCGACGACATAGCTGTAGAACAGCGCCGAGTTGCCCGGCATGCCGGCCTGCGCCGCGCCRCCACCGGTGGTGCACTCACCGAACACCAGGTACTTCACGTTGGGAAAGTACTGGCCGCGCGCTTCTAGCTTGCTCTGGGTTTCATCCCACAGGATGTTGTAGTCGTTGAAGTGGGCGCAGCTGTTGCTGCTCTTGACCGTGATGAGCTTGCGGTTCAGGTGGATGGTCCAGCCCCAGCCGGCCCATTGGGTCTGGATCTGGCGTGCGGCGTTGAGCATCAGCGCGCCGCGGTCGCGGTGCGGCGCGTTCGAAGGCAGGAAGTAGACGACCTGCACGTCGTGGTCGTTGTCGATGCCGGTGACGTGCTGGTAGCCCAGCGTCGCCGGCGGTTGCGCCAGCTGCGCCGGCAATGGCTGCGGCGTGGCGGTGTCGGTGATCGGCGTGAATGCGTTCGCAGGGCTCATTCCGGCCGCAGTCGCAGCGAGGGCGCCCGTGGTCAGACAGCGCGCGGCGATTTGTCTCCATCCCCATGCATGCATGTGCGTCTCCTTCAGCTTGGCTTTGTTTGTCGGCAGGCGGCGATCGCTGCCCGCTGCGGCGCATGCTGGCATCGCTGATTCGCGTCGCCGCAAGATTGGGCAAGCGCCGGCAACCAGATGTGAAGGGAATTTGGACAACGTTGTCAGAAAGCGTTGTCAAAACGGTGGGAATGGACGCGAAAAGTCAGACACGCGGAGGTGCCGCGTTCGCCTCGGCACCTGCTGAGAGGTACCGAGGCGAACCGCGATTTGTCAGACGAATGCGCGGCCAGCGGCGGTTTACGGTTCGTCACAGGCCGCCGCTGACGCCGCCGTCAGACGGCACTTGTCAGAGCGTGCGCAGGAACGCGACGAGCTGCTGCCGCTCGGTCAGCTTCATGGCCTGGAAGCGCTGGCGCGCCGGAGTCGCTTCACCGTCGTGCGCCTCGATCGCCGCTTCCACGGTCTTTGCGCGGCCGTCGTGCAGGAAGGCCGGCCGCAGGCGCAGGCCCCACAACGGCGCCGTGCGCATGTCGCGGCCCTTGGCGACTTCCTGGTCGATGCCGTCGCCGAGGGCACCCATGTCATGCAGCAGCAGGTCCGAGTACAGCGGCACCGACTGGTGGGCCAGCGCGGCGATCAGGTGGTTGCCGGTCATCAGCGCCGGGGTGTGGCAGGCGACGCAGCGCGCGTTCTCGAACAGGCGCTGGCCGGCGAGGCTGTCCGCGGTGGGCGGCTGCGTCGGGGCCGGTGCCAGCAGGCGCATGAAATCGGCCGCGTGGTCGATGTCGCCCTTGCCGCTGTCGGGGTCGACCTGGTCTTCGGGGTCGGCCACCTTGTCGAAACGGGCCAGCAGGTCGAGGCGGCCGTTGGGCGCGTTCTCTTGCGGGAACAGGCGGCTGGTGACCCCCATCTCGTTGACGTAAGCATCGCCAGCGAAGGCCAGCAGCGACGCGTGCTGGGCCTTCCAGCCGAAGCGGCCGACACGCTGCTTGCCGCTGGCGACGTCCAGCACATGCGACACGCGGCCGTGCACGCCATCAGGCTGCGGCTTGCGCGCGTTCTGCTCCAGCGTGTCGTCGGCGATGGCCTCGATCAGACCAGCGCCGAACAAAGGCGTGGTGACCCGCCGTGTGGTGACATTGGCTTCGCGCGGCACGTGTTCGAGCGCCGCTGGATCGATCGCCTTGGCCTGTTGCAGCGAGCCGCCCAGCTGCGCCAGCGCATCGAACCGGCCGTTGGCGAAGCGGCCGAAACGGGTGACTGTCTGGGTGCTTGCGCCACCGACACCGCCCGCCGTGTGGCAGGCCGCGCAGCTGTTGTGGTTGAAGATCGGGCCGAGGCCGCCTTCGGGCACCTCCACCGCCTGGAACTCTTCGCGTCCCTCGTCGAAATCGGCCAATTGCGCGGCCGTCAGGCCTGCCAACGGCGCGCCCGGTTGCGGGGTGCCCGGGGCCGGCGCAGGCGTCACCTTGGCGGGTGGCAGCTTGGGCCGTTTGACGAAGGGCAGGCGGTCGGCCGCGATCGCCACGGCGCCAGCGCCGAGCAACACCAGGGCCATGGCCGTCCACAGGGTCCGAGGGCGACGAATGAAGGGTCGAGTCGAGTTGAGCATGCTCTGATCTCTGCAGTTAGGGTCGAACGGAATCCGCACGGCCATCACGGCGCCGGCGGTGCTGCAGGTCGAGGCTCTCAACACTTTGTGGACGAAATGTGGATGCGCATGTCGAGCCGCTGCGCCCAGGTCCGCTAACCCGTAGTTGTCGGTCGCCGCTCGACTTCCTACCCTCGCGGACTCTTGGGCCCCGCCTTTGGGGCCTCTTCGCTTGCGAACCAGGAGCCCAATCTGTGTCGGTCACCATCGACGGCTACTCGCCGGTCTACACGCCCACGCACCTCCCCCCCGAACCCCAGCCCGATGCCAGCCAGTCGGCGGATGCGGCTGCAGCGGCGCTGCGGGAGGCACTGGCCGCCGCCCAGCGCGCCCTCGACGCGGCCCGCAAGGCGCAGGCCGAGATGGAGAAGGCGCAGAAGGCGCTGAACGACAACAAGGACGTCACCAAGAAGGCCGCGCTGCAAGACGACCTCGACGCCAAGAAGGCGACGGCCGACACGAAATGGGCCGATGCGAAGGTCGCCAGCAAGGAGGCCCTGGCGGCCGCTGGCCCGCAGGGCCAGGCCAAGATGGCCGGCGACCTGAAGGCGCTGGACAACAAGAACACGGCCTGGACCGACCGGGTCGACGCCGCGCAGAACGAAAAGCCCGCGATCACCACGGTCACGACGGGCAACACCAACGCCGACGCCGCGGCCAAGCGGGTCGCCGGCGCCTACGCCGAGGGTGGCGACGCGTCAGCGGCCAAGCAGCTGCGCAGCGAGCTCGAGAGCGCCAAGACACCGCAGGAGCGCAGCACCGTCTTGCGCGCTGCGATGCCGGTGGTCGATCGMATCACCAAAGACCTGGGAGAGAACGGCCGCCGCGCCGACGAAGACTGGCCGACACCCGGCCGCAACGCCACGAGCGACCGGGAGGTGCTCAACACCCGCAGCGACTTCGACCACACGGTGGCCGACCTCGAAGCCAGCGTCGACCTGGCCGGCGACAAGGAGGCGGCGTTCCACATCGCCCACGACATCCTGCAGGTGATGCCCAGCGGCACCAAGGGCAACGGCGCCAACAACCTGCTCGGCCTGCTGGGGCTGGACCTGGGCCAGTCGTCGCCGGGCCGCACCTCGATGCTCGAGACCGCGCTGTCGGCTGCGCTGATCCAGCCCGATGCGAAGGCCCCGGTCGGCACCATGCCGGCCACGCCGCTGGATCAGCGCGACCAGGCGGCGCGGCTGCTTTCGCCCGACATGCCGGCACAGGTCACGGTCAAGGACTGGACCGACGACAAGGGCGTCAAGCACAGCGGCACGATCTGGCATGAGATCGAGCAGAACCCCGACCTGTTCCTGACCGCCGACCAGCGCAAGGACGTCGCCAAGCGCACCGAGGGTTGGTCGGCCGACGAGGCGCTGCAGGAGAAGACCGCGCGGGGCCTGCAAAACCTGCGCGAACAGAACCCGGGCAAAGACATTGACAACGCCAAGCCCGGCGCCACCTTCACCTTCAAGAACGAAGACCCGCGCACCGACCTGCCCAAGCCGCTCGACAAGACAGTGCAGACGGCGGCCGACGAGTCGAAGGCCGGTCACCCCAACGACCTGCAGTACGGTGCGGACCTCGATGTGCTGACCGGCTCGGACGCATTCCGCAAGCTGGGCGCCGACCAGCAGATCGACGCGGTCGGTCAGTTCGACCGAACGATCACGCAGCTCGCCCATGCCAAGCAGGTGCTCAACGCCGGCGAGAAGGACAAGCTGCGCGAGCTGATCGGCTCGTCGAACTTCCATGGCGTGAACACGCGCGTGCAGGACCGTCTGCTGGGCATGTTCAGCGAGTCCGCCAAGAACGAACCGGCGCTGAAGCAGCTGAAGAATCTGGTCGACCTCCCGGGCTTCCGCGCACTCGACGACGAGGCGATGGAGTTCAAGGTGCTGAGCGCCTTCCAGCACGACGAGGTCTTCCGCGGCACGGTCGGCAAGCTGAACGACCGCACCGACCTGTCGCCAGCCGAGCAGCGCGGCTCACTCGAAGTGCTGACCCAGGTGCAGACGGAACGCCAGCTGTACGACAAGAGCAATGCCGGTGACCGCCAGAAGATCATGGACTCCATGCTCGCTGCGGCCACCGACGCGCGCTTCCGCGGCTTCAACCAGCTGCAGAAGGACGAGACCGTCAACCAGCTGGTCAAGTACGGCGACCAGCAGTACGCGCTGAAGGACGACGGGGTGGCCAAGGCGCTCGAAGCCGGCTCGAAGGCCAAGCCGCCGCCGAAGCCGATGCTGATGCCGACCGCGAGCGAAGTCGCCACCACGCCGCGCACCACCGACCAGCCGACGCCGACACCGTCGCCCGGTGCGTCGCCAGCGCCCGTCACGACCGGGCCCACGCCGACACCGACGGCCACGGCTTCCCCGGCCACCGAACCCACCAAGGCGCCCACCACTGCGCCAACGAAGGAGCCGGTCGACACCGAGCCACCGAAGTCACCGACCACCGCGGCCAAGCCCGAGCCGCCAACGACGGCAAGCGTGACGGCCGATCTGACCAAGGCCGAGTCCGGCGCCCAGGATGTCGCGACCTCGAAAGAGACGATCAACGACCCGCTGCGTCGGGTCGCCGGCGACGACCCCATCGGCTACGCGTTCCAGAAGCTGCAGGCCGACCACAAGGACGACAAGACCTACCTGAAGCTGCTCGACGAGACGCTGCCGCAGCATCGGCGTGACTACACCAGTCAGCAGGTCAAGGACCTGATGGGCAAGAACAAGCCCGACGAGGCCATGAAGCTGCTTGGCAAGCAGATGGACATGACCAAGGACCCGGCCGAGCGCAAGCAGCTGTGGGAAGCGGCGGGCCAGCCGACCTTCTCGCGCAGCTATTTCGACCAGCAGCTCGACAAGGTCCTGAACCGCGACAGCCTCGAGAAGGGCAAGGACCTGGCCCCGCTGCTCAACCAGGTCGGCGAGAACGCCCCGCCCGAGGCCGCCAACCTGCTGCTCGACGCCATGAAGGCGCGCATCGACAAGGGCCACGACAGTCCGATGTGGCACACGCTGCTGATCGATGCCGAACTCGGCGGCCAGAGCTACGCCGGGTTGACGCGGCTGATCGAGCGCGCCGACAGCCTCGGCGCCAACCGGGCCGATGAGTTCGCTGACTTTTACGTCAAGGCCATCAACGACGCGATGTCCGACCCGCAAAGGCGCCCGCTGGTGTTCGCCTTGACCGGTGGCGGCATGCCGGCCGGACTGTTCGATCAGACCAAGGCCATGGCGGGCGAGCATGGCGCGGCCAAGCTGAGCATCGCGCTGTACAACAAGGTGAAGGACCTCAAGGGCGATCCGCAGGATTGGTCCGATCGGGTCGAGACGCGTCTGGGCAACAACCTGCGCAACGGCATCGAGGACTTCCGCGAAAAGGTCAAGGACGACGTCACCGACTGGCAGGAGCAGAACAAGAACGCGCTGCGGCTGGTGCAGGACTACGGTGGTCTCGACCCCGATGGCGTGGCGCGGGCCATGGCCAAGGACCGCAAGGACCACCCGGACACCTACTACCGGATGGAGGACGACAAGCCCACCGGCGTGGACGTGGCCTACGCCCAGATGGAGCAGCGCGGCGTTCAGCTCGATGGGCTGATGCGTGACCTGGCCGGGCTGCACCTCAATATCGACAAGCCGGCCAATGCGGACGAGAAGCGGCTGGTCGATTCGATCCAGGGTCTGGACACCGATCCCTTGGCGATGAGCACGCTGAAGAACAACGGGACCCTGGACGAACACCGGACCGACCAGCTCAACTTCGGCCATTTCGCGCCCGTCGCCAGCCCGTGGAACCCGACCGCGGTGGTCGGCTCGCAGCGTGACCACCTGGACAAGCTGGTGAGCGACTACCACCTGCCGCCCGAGTTGGCCACCAAGCTGACCGAGCGCACCGACCGTTGGGAAACCGACCTGCGGGCCGAGCTGGACAAGGGCGACAAGTACTCGAACGACCAGCTCCAGACCCTGACCGACAACTACCAGAAGGACGTGCAGGCGCTGCTCAAGGACAAGGTACCCAACGGCGGTGAAGGGGTGCTGGTCAAACCCAGCGACAAGGTGGTCGAGGACATCAAGACGACCTTGCAGGGCATCGGCACGACCACCTCGACGGTGCGCCTGACGATGAACTGGTTCCGCGACTCCGGCGATCAGCTGTTGCGCGCCTACAGCTCGGTCGCCTTCCGCCGCGGCGTGAACGGCGCGGGTCAGTTCGATCCCAACAGCGAGCTGATCCGCAATGCCGCGCGCCTGGGCCTGAGCGACGAGAAGTCGGTCCAGAAGGCCTACGATTTCAACAACAAGATGCAGGCCGAGATCAACAAGCGCCTGGCCAGCGAGCCGGGGAAGACCAAGCTGTCGGAGGTCGACATCAAGGAGCTGACCGAGAAGTTCAAGAGCGAAGTGCCGCAGTACGGGCCGCCCAAAGGCTTCGACGCCAAGTCCCTGCCCGATGCGATGAAGACGTCGGAGCGGGTGACCCGCGGTCTGGGCCTGGTCTGCTTCCTCGGTTCGTCGGTGAACAACGGTGTCAACGCCGCCGGCGAGAAGGGCGTCACCAGCAGCGATGTCTTCGCGGGGCTGTTCGGCACCGGCGCAGTGATCGAGGCCTATCGCAGCACCAAGGGCCTGGACATGGAAGGCGGCAAGATGCAAAAGGCCCTCGAGACCTTGCGCATGGGGCCGGACGGCGCCGAGCAGCTGGCCAAGGTCCTCAAGTCCAATGCGCTGGGCGGCGCGATCGCGTTCGCCGATTTCGCGTGGGCCTATGAAGACTTCACCGGCGAAACGCTGTGGGGCAACAAGGTCGGCAGCGGCCAGGGCGATGTGACCGCCGGCCTGCTGACCAGCGGTGTGGTGATTGCCGACCTGGTGGAGATCGGCGCCGCGGGCTGGAAGGCGCGCCTGGCGACGATGGCCGCGACCGAGGGCGGTGTCATCGCCGGCTCCAGTGCGGCGCCGGTGGTCGGCTGGGTCGCGGCCGGCCTGCAAGCCGCCTTCCTCGGCGCCCGCTTCGCCTATGGCGTGACCAAGGAGAAGAACAAGTTCGAGTTCGAGGACAACAAGGACTTCGCCGACATGGTCAAGTCGCTCGGCTTCACCGAGGACCAGGCGCGCGAGCTGATGAACCAGAGCGGCGGCAACACCGACGTCAAGGTCGACGAATGGGAGTGGTATGTCCCGGGCTGGAACGGCTGGCAGGCCATGCACAGCATCTTCGGCGAGGCCGAGTCGTTCTTCCAGGAGGGTGGCATGGGGCCGATGCACGCGCTGAACCCGCTGTTCGATGCCAACCAGGTGCCGCAAGAGCAGCGCCTGCAGTACCTGCAGTCCCTGTCGCCGGACGAGATGAAGAAGCTGATCGGCCAGACCCACAAGATCCTCGACGACGAGATGAAGGACGACGGCGAAATCACCGCCGAAAGCACGGCCGGGCTCGAAACCTGGATGCGCGGCAACAACCTCTGGAAAGCCGAGTACCTCGGCACTTCCTGACGCGCTCGCGGCGGCGCCCTCTGGGCGCTTGCCGCTCATCAAGTGGCGTGCGCGGATCCGGCTTGGCCGGGCCGCTGCGCGAGCCCCTTGGGGGGCCGAGCCCGGACTTGAACAGTCCAGTGGACTGTTCATGCCTGGCGAGGGGCCGGGCCTCTGGACCGGCGCGGCCTGCAAGGCAGCCCCCGGGAGGGGGCGTGGGGGCCAACAGGACTTCCGCGAACCCGTAGTTGTCGCGGGTGGAGCGAGTTCCTACGCTCGCGCTCTCTTGGGGTCTGCGTGCCGGATCCCGTCGCCGTGTTGTCGGTTCTCGAATCAGGAGCCCTACCGTGTCGATCACCATCGACGGCTACTCGCCCGTCTACCACCCTACGCCCGCCCCCACCGAACCCAAGCCGGATCCCGGCAATGGCGCGGCTGACGCAGCTGCTGCGCTGAATGAAGCCATCGCTGCTGCCAAGCGCGCGCTCGAAGCGGCGCGGGCCGCACAGGCCGCGCTGGAGAAAGCGCAGAAGGCGCTGAAGGACAACCAGGACGCGACCAAGACCGACAGCCTGAAGAACGATGTCGATGCCAAACAGGCCACGGCGGACAAGGGCTGGGCTGACTTGAAGGTCGCGACCAAGTCGGCGCTGGCGGCTGGTGGCCCGCAGGGCCAGGACAAGGCGGCCCAGCAGCTCAAGGCGATCGACAGCAAGGACGGCGACTGGAGCAAGCGGGTCGACAGCGGGAAGGCGGAAAAGCCCGACCTGGGCATCGTCACCGGCGGCAACAAGGACGCCGACGCCGCCGCCAAACGCGTGTCGGGTGCCTACGCCTCCGGCGGCGATGCGGTCGCGGCCAAGCAGCTGCGCACCGAGCTCGAACAGGCGAAGACGCCGCAGGAGCGCTCGGCGATCCTGCGCAGCGCGATGCCGGTGGTCGACCGGGTGACCAAGGACCTGGGCGTCAACAGCCGCCGCGCCGACGACGACAAGGACTGGGGCCAGAAGGGCCAGAGC
>NZ_JBFUGE010000223.1:0-9721 GCF_056403075.1 Ideonella sp. P3_A4
GGTCGGTCCATGCCGGAGAACAGATCCAGCTCGCCCTGCACTTGATCGTCCGCCTGCAGTTCAACCAACATCACGCCGGCCTTGACGTAGTTGAAGCCGGGCCGGTACAGGCCTTCCAGCAGGCGCACCGCGGCAGCGATCAACACGCGGGTGTCGGCACTCGGGCGTCCCACCGGGAGGGTCCCGCTCGGGCTGTGCTGCTTGTCGTTCTGTCGGAAAGGGCTGGTCGAGACGAAGACGTGAACAGCGCCGGCCACACTGCGCTGTTCACGCGCTTTCTCGGCCACACGCGACGCGAACTGGCTCACCACTTCGATCAGCTCCTGCAGGTTCGTGACCGCCGCGCCAAATGAGCGCGAGCACATGATCTGCTGATTGGCCGCCGGCGCATCGTCGACATCCAGGCAAGAGGTGCCGCGCAGTTCCAGCACGGTCTTCTCCATCACCACGTTGAACTGGCTGCGCAGGGTGGCGATGTCCGCATGCACCAGGTCCCCCACGGTCTGGATGCCCTGCTCCTTCAGCCGCGCACTGGACTTGCGGCCGACACCCCAAACGTCACCGACGTCGGTGAGCCGCATCAACCGGTTCAACTCCTCGGGTGCCATGGCGCCAAAGTCGCACACCTGCGCGATCGGCCGAGCGTAGGTGCCAGGCTTGCGGTCCTCGGTCTTGGCGACGTGGTTGGCCAGCTTGGCCAGTGTCTTGGTGGGGCCGAATCCGACGCTGGTGGGCAAACCGGTCCACTGCAGGACCTTGGCCCGCATGTCGCGACCGATCGTTGCCAGGTCACCGTGCACGCCGTCGAAATCAAGGAAGCACTCGTCGATCGAGTAGATCTCCTGCCGCGGCGCGTATTCGCCGACCAGGCTCATCATCCGGCCGGACATGTCGCCGTACAGCTCGAAGTTGGCCGACAACGCGATCAGGCCCGCCTGGCGCTGCAAGTGTCGGATCTGAAACCACGGTTGGGCCATCTTGATGCCCAGGTCCTTGGCCTCGTTGGACCTTGCAATCGCACAGCCGTCGTTGTTCGACAGGACCACCACCGGCCGCCCCACCAGCGACGGGCGGAACACCCGCTCGCAGCTGACGTACATGTTGTTGACGTCGACCAGCGCGAACATCGCTCGCCTCAGGCCGGCAGCGGCTTGATCGCGTGGGTCACGACGCCCCAGATCTGCAACTCGTTGCCTTCGTCGGGGACGATGTCGGCCACGCCGGCCTCAGTAGCCTGAAGGCTGACCCGTGCGCCCTGTTTGATGAGGCGCCGGCAGACGAACTCGCCGTCTACGGCGGCGATGACGACGTGGCCGTGGGCGGGCGTGATGGCGCGGTCGATCAGAAGCAGGCAGCCCGATTCGATCCCGGCCTCTTGCATCGCGTTGCCCGATGCACGCATCAGAAAGCTCGCCTGCGGATGCCGGATGAGCACCTCGTTGAGGTCGAGCCGGCCCACGCCACTGTCTTGCGATGGCGAGCCGAAACCGATCGCCACGCTGGCGCGCGGCGTTGCGCGCGCAGTGGCCGGGTCGCGGCCGATGGGAACGATGTCGTTGGACTCGTTGTTGCTGGACATGCATCCAGTATATCGACCACCGCCTTCGCGAGCACCGGGTCGGCATCGGCAAACAGGCTGCGGCACCGAAATTGCCCTGCGGTTCACTGGTCTGCCGCCGCCCTGGCTGTCCGCATTCCCGGCGGCGATCACCTCTATGACGCACAGGAAGCCCCATGGAAGAACCGATCAATCTGGCGATTTCTCGGCGCGAACTTCTGATCGTTGGGGCCGCGTCAGTGACGACGGCCTCGGTCTGCGCGGCCGACCAGCGGCCACCGAAACATCCACCCTCGATGGGTCCCGGGCACATGGCCGGCGTGTCCCTCGACGTGAATGGCCAGGTGCACACGATCGAGCTGGACACTCGGACCACGTTGCTGGATGCGCTGCGCGAGCACCTGCGCCTCACGGGAACCAAGAAGGGTTGCGACCATGGGCAATGCGGCGCCTGTACCGTGATCGTTGACGGGCGCCGCATCAACTCGTGCCTCTCGCTCGCCGTGATGAACGAGGGATCACGAATCACGACCATCGAGGGCCTGGGCAACCCCGCGCACCTGCACCCAATGCAAGCCGCGTTCGTCAAGCACGACGGGTACCAGTGCGGCTACTGCACGCCCGGGCAGATCTGTTCGGCCGTCGCGATGCTCGATGAGGTTCGTCAAGGCGTGCCCAGTCACGTCAGCGCAGACCTCACCGCGCGTCCACTGCTGTCGGCAGAGGAACTGCGCGAGCGAATGAGCGGAAACATTTGCCGCTGCGGCGCCTATTCCAACATCGCCGATGCAATCACCGAAGTGGCCGGAGCGACGCCATGAAGCCCTTCACCTACGAACGCGCCGCCACGCCTGCGCAGGCAGCAGCTGCCGTTGCGCGCCAACCAACCGCCAAGTTCATCGCCGGGGGCACCAACCTGCTGGACCTGATGAAACTGCAGATCGAGACACCGGCGCATCTGGTCGACGTGAACGGACTCGGTCTCGACAAGATGGCACCCACGGCTGACGGCGGCCTGCGCATTGGCGCGATGATGCGCAACACCGATCTGGCCGCAGACGAGCGCGTGCGGCGCGACTACGGCGTGCTGTCGAGGGCTTTGCTGTCCGGCGCGTCAGGCCAGCTGCGCAACCGCGCCACGACCGCCGGCAATCTATTGCAGCGCACGCGTTGCCCCTATTTCTACGACACCAACCAGGCGTGCAACAAGCGCCAGCCTGGCAGTGGGTGCGCCGCCCTCGACGGCGTCAGCCGACAACTGGCTGTGGTGGGTTCGAGCCGCGCCTGCATTGCCACTCACCCAAGCGACATGGCGGTCGCGATGCGGGTACTCGACGCCGCGGTTGAAACAGTGCGGGCGGACGGCCGGCAGCGGGTCATTCCGATTGCCGATTTTCACCGCCTGCCGGGCGATACGCCCCAGGTCGAAACGGTGCTCGAACCCGGTGAGTTGATCACGGCCGTCACCTTGCCGAAGCCGGTGGGCGGCACCCACATTTACCGCAAAGTGCGCGACCGGGCCTCCTATGCGTTTGCGCTGGTGTCGGTGGCAGCCATCGTGCAGCGCGACGGAACGGGCCGTGTCGCGCTGGGTGGTGTGGCGCACAAGCCTTGGCGTGTCGAGGCTGCAGAGGCCGTGTTGCCCGAAGGTGCCAAAGCCGTGTCAGCGCGGCTCTTTGCTGGCGCGCAGCCGACCCACGACAACGCGTTCAAGTTGACCCTGGCCGAGCGAACGATCGCCGCCGTGCTGACCCAAGCGAGGGCCTGAGCCATGAAGTTCGACACCCCCGCCACCACCAACCCCATCGACCAGCTCAAAGTGGTGGGCCAGTCCACCAGCCGGATCGATGGCCCCTTCAAGACGACGGGCACCGCCCCCTACGCGTACGAGCGCCACGATGTCGCTCCGAATGCCGCCTACGGCTACGTCGTGGGTGCCGGCATTTCGAAAGGTCGAATCGCCTCCATGCACCTGGAGGCGGCGCGCGCTGCGCCCGGGGTCATCACGATCGTCACTGCCCGCAACGCCGGCCCGCTGGGTAAAGGCAACTTCAACACAGCCAAGCTGCTGGGTGGGCCCGAGATCGACCACTATCACCAGGCGATAGCCTTGGTGGTCGCCAGAACCTTCGAGCAAGCGCGTGCAGCGGYGCATTTGGTGCGCGTCGAATACGCGCGCACCGCCGGCAAGTTCGACCTCGCCGCGCAGAAGGCCACCGCCCAGCTGCCCAAGTCCATGGCGTTCGGTGGCCCACCGGAGTCGAAGGTCGGCGACTTCGAAGGTGCGTTCCTCGCGGCGCCCGTCCAGCTCGATGCCACCTACACGACCCCGGATCAGTCGCACGCGATGATGGAGCCGCACGCCACGACCGCGGCATGGCAAGGCGACGAGTTGACGGTCTGGACTGGGAACCAGATGATCGACTGGAGCTGTGGTGACCTGGCCAAGACGCTGGGCATTCCGAAAGCCAAGGTGCGACTCGTGTCACCTTTCATCGGCGGCGGCTTCGGCGGCAAGCTGTTCGTCCGCGCAGATGCACTGCTCGCCGCACTCGGCGCGCGTGCGGCCAAGCAACCGGTGAAGGTGGCGTTGCAACGGCCCCTGATGATCAACAACACCACCCATCGGCCCGCCACGATTCAGCGCATTCGCATCGGCAGCACCAAAGACGGCAAGATCACAGCGATCGCGCATGAGAGCTGGTCTGGCGATCTGCCGGGCGGAAAGGCGGAGACCGCCGTGAATCAGACCCGCCTGCTGTACGCCGCGCCCCATCGACTGACCGCGATGCGGCTGGCCGAGCTTGATCTGCCGGAGGGCAACGCGATGCGTGCCCCCGGTGAGGCACCGGGGATGCAGGCGCTGGAAATTGCGATGGACGAGATGGCGGAGAAGCTGGGCCTGGATCCGATTGAGTTCCGGATCGCCAACGACACCCAGGTCGACCCGGAAAAGCCGAACCGCCCCTTCTCGCAGCGACGCTTCATCGAATGCCTGCGAACGGGTTCGCAGCGTTTTGGATGGAGCCAGCGCAACCCGCGGCCTGCGCAGGTGCGCGACGGACGCTGGCTCGTCGGGATCGGCGTCGCGGCGGCGTTCCGCAACAACCAGGTCATGAAGTCGGCCGCCCGTGTGCGGCTCGACGGCCGTGGCGTTGTCACGGTCGAAACCGACATGACGGACATCGGCACAGGGTCGTACACCATCATCGCGCAGACCGCCGCAGAGACGATGGGAGTCTCCCTCGAGAAGGTCCTCGTGAAACTGGGTGACTCCAAGTTCCCTGTCTCGTCCGGCTCCGGCGGGCAGTGGGGCGGCAACAGCTCGACCGCCGGCGTCTACGCCGCTTGCATGAAGCTGCGTGACGCGGTGGCGCAGAAGCTGGGCGTCTCGCCGGAGCACGCGGTGTTTGCCGACGGCGTGATCCGCGTGGGCGACCGCACGGTGCCACTGGCCGAGGCTGCGGGCACGGACGGCTTGGTGGCCGAAGACCACATCGAGTTCGGCGATCTCCAGAAGAAGTATCAGCAATCGACGTTCGGAGCGCACTTCGTTGAGGTCGGGGTGGACGCCGCCACCGGCGAGGTTCGCGTGCGCCGCATGCTCGCCGTCTGCGCTGCGGGGCGCATCCTGAACCCGAAGTCAGCGCGCAGCCAGGTCATCGGCGCGATGACGATGGGTGTGGGCGCCGCGCTGATGGAAGAACTGGCTGTCGACACGCGCCAGGGATTCTTCGTGAACCATGACTTCGCCGGCTACGAAGTGCCGGTGCATGCCGACATACCGCATCAGGATGTGATCTTCCTCGACGAGACCGACCCGATCTCATCACCCATGAAGGCCAAGGGCGTGGGTGAGCTCGGCATTTGTGGCGTCGGAGCCGCCGTCGCGAATGCGATCTACAACGCCACGGGCGTTCGGGTCCGCGACTACCCGATCACGCTGGACAAGCTGCTCGATCGACTTCCGGCCATGGCATGACCGGGGCGGCGCGATCTCAATTCGGCAGCCTGATCGAGCTACGCATCCGAGAGAATTTCATGAGTGAGGTTGTCCACCACCACGGGACTTTCAAAGTACGTGACTGAGGGCTCCGTGCCGTACTTTTCGCGCACGAAAACCCGCCAGCTTTCCGTGTACATCGCTTCGGCTTCAGCGCGGGAGTTCCAGAGGTAGATGCCGCCGGCGCTCGCCCCATCTTCCGACAAAACGTAGCACTTGCGAAAAAGGCCAGCCACGTCCTGGTATCTCGGAGCCGTGCTCAGGAAGATGCGCCGTGCCTCATCCCGAGTGATCGGACTTGGCAACTGAAACATGGTGATGACAGTGATCATTGAACCTGCTTTCGCTTGTGGCGTGGCATTAGATCTGGGATGCAGGCCCGTCGCTTGCCGATAACCCTCGACATCAAAGCCAGTAGGGGAATCCATGGCGAACCGACGCAACGCCAACGATCGCAGACAGGCCCTGGAAGACCAGCTCAAAGGTGCCGTGCTAGACCTCGTGAACCACATGGGCGGTGATCCCTTCTTCGTCGAGATGAGCACGGACGCTGACGAATCCTTCTACCTGGTGTTCGGCCCCGGCCACAGCATCAAGCGGTTTGCGGCCTTGTTGCCAGAAGAGGCAGCGCCTGACGCCGACGCAGGCGGCGAGTCGCCGTCAATACACTGATGGGCGGCCAAGCGAAATGATCATCGAAACTTCAAGAGTTGAAGGTCTTCAACGATCTTCACCAAAGGCGCCGGATCGCACCTCGATGCCTTGCGATGCGAGAGGCGCGTCGACATGATGAATCGACGCGCCTGATTCCCAGTCGGGCAGCCTCGACGACCTGCCCGCCAAGGAGACCGATCTTGATGTCGCATCGTGTTCGATGCGTGGCCCTCGCCTGCGCCACGCTTTTCAGTATCACTGCCTCGCCCAACGCCGTGGCTGCCGCGCCCGCCGATCACCCCGCCGCCGTGGCGCGCGCCCTCACCCATTTGCAGCCAACCTCGCGCACGGCGTTGGCTGAGCCCGCCACCGAGGACCAGGGCTTCGAAGCGCGCGATGTGATCGTCGACACCGATGGCGCCGAACACGTGCGCTTCGCTCGGCGATACCAGGGCTTGCGGGTGATCGGCGGAGACGTCGTCGTGCACAGCCGCTCTGGCGGCACGCCACGCGGCTTGTCGCGCACGCTGGTTCACGCGCCGGCCCTCGCCACGCAACCATCACTCAGCGCCATCGACGCCGAGGCCATCGGTACGACGACCGCGCAAGTCGCGGCGGGCGCGACCGTGAGCAGCGAGTTGGTGGTTTTCGCTCACCGGCGGCAACCCGCGTTGGCCTGGGATGTGCTGTCCATCGGCCAGACGCTCGAAGGCGCGCCGACCGAGCGGCATGTCATCGTTCACGCGCATACCGGCCAGGTACTCGACAGCTTCGACGACGTGATGCACGCCGCCGCGGTAGGCACCGGCCGCAGCCTGTTCCTCGGCACGATCAGCCTCGACACCGATTCGCAGGCAGGCGGCGGCTTCGCAATGCGCGATACACAGCGCGGCGGTCACACCGTGTACGACCTGAAGGGTCAGTTCAGCGGCACCGGCACACTCTTCACCGACGCCGACAACACGTGGGGCGACGGCACCACAGCCGACCGCGCGACTGTCGCGGTGGACGCCGCTGCGGGCCACGCCTACACCTGGGACTACTTCCTGAACATCCACGGCCGCCGCGGCATTGCCGGCGATGGCAAGGGCGCCACCTCGAAGGTGCACCAGGGGTTGAACGGCCAGCCGTGGGTCAACGCCTTGTGGAGCGACAGCTGCTTCTGCATGAGCTACGGCGACGGTGACGGCAGCTACTGGCCGCTGGTGGCGCTGGACATTGCCGGCCACGAAATGAGCCATGGCGTGACCTCTCGCACCGCGGCGCTGATCACGTCCGGCGAATCCGGCGGGCTCAACGAATCGACCTCGGACATCTTCGGCACGATGGTCGAGTTCTACGCCAACCTGCCCGCCGAAACGCCTGACTACCTGATCGGCGAGCGCTTGCCGCGGGATGGCAGTGGCCCGCTGCGCACGATGATCCAGCCCAGCGCGGATGGCGCTTCGGCCGACTGCTGGTACCAGGGCGTCAGCCAACTCGACATGCACTACTCGTCGGGTATCGGCAACCATTTCTTCTACCTGCTGGCCGAAGGCTCGCAACCAACCGGCGGCCCGGCCTCACCGACCTGCAAAGCCGGCGACAAGCGCGTGGCCACCGGCAACGCCATCATCAAGGGCATCGGCCGCAAGAAGGCCGAGAAGATCTGGTACCGCGCGCTGTCGGTCTACATGACCTCCAGTGCCGACTACCACGACGCTCGCGAAGCCACGCTGTCTGCCGCGGCCGACCTGTACGGCGGCGCCGGCTCCAAGGTGTGGAAGAAGGTCAACGCGGCTTGGGCGGCGGTCAATGTCAAGTAGCCGGCAGCACCGAAGCGTCAATGTCGCTCTCGATGAGGCGGTGAGTCGTCCACCCCTTCAGCCAGTTCAACGTCACGCCGCCTGGTTCACGCTCCCTCTGTGACGGACGAGCCTGTCAAAGGAGGCGCGTCGCGATGACAGTTCCCATGGGCGTGGGTTTCTTGTCGTTCTTGTGGCTTTTCGCGTCGCGTGCCCACTTTTCCAATTGAACGCTGTCGCGCTGGAAGACCATGATGTGTGTCGAGCCGCCGAATTCGAAGTGGCCGATCTCGGTGCCGCGCGTGATACGTACAGGTTGAGCACCTTCGTCGACGATGAAGGCAGGTTCGATGACGCAGGTCGAGACTTCGACCATGCCGATGCAGATCATGGCGACGTAGCCACAGGCTTCATGATGGAAGATGAAGATGGCGCGTGCGGCGACATGGCCGAGATAGGGCTGCGATTCGGTGCCTTCCCAGGTTCCTGGGTCTTCGCCCTGGTCGGGGCGCTGGGCGAAGTAGGTGCCGGGCTGTACCCAGGAGCGGACGATGGTGCCGTTCAGTGGCGCGTTCCAGCGGTGGTAGTGCGTCGCCGAGAGAAAGCCCTGGTAGATCTGCCCGCCCTCGAATCGCTGCGCATGCTGGCGTTGCCCCGCGAACAGATCGAGCAGCGAATAGTTCACGTCCTTGATCCAGAAGTCAGTCTCGAGGGCGACGTCTTTTCGGTATTGCCATGGCGTCGTTTCGCAGCCGATGTTGATGTCGGTCAGCGGGTTACCCTGAAACGGTCGCGCGTCGGGCACGAACTTCCGGATGAAGAACGAATTCCAGGAGTCGAAGCCGTAGCCCGCTTTTTCCGGGTCGTGCTCCATCTGGTGCCACACGCCGACCTCCTTGGCGGCTTGCGAGATCCAAGAACCGGGTTTCTCGGGGTTGCGGATATCGAGTTTGTCTAGCGAATCGCCGCATTTGAGAAAGGCGTTCCACGCATCGAGCACCTTCTTGAACTGAAGGTTGAATGTCGCGTCGTGGAATAGTGCAAGGCCGGCTTCCGTGGCCATCGAAATCGCGAGAAGCCCGTTCATTGGCGTGCCGACCTGGGCGGTCGCATTAAATGACGGGGAGGTCGTGACGATCTCGTTCAAGATCTCGAAGAGACTGTCATAGTCTTTGATCCACACGGTGTCACCGTCCTGATCCTTGATCTGCTCCCGGGTCTGAGGATCGAGCGTCAGGACGAAGGCGTTCGCCTGCTCGATCATCGACATGACCCACATGCGATAGACGCTGTTCGTCGTCACCCAGGTCTTGAATTCCAGAATCTCGGGGCGCAGCGGCTTGAGCGTGCCGGCTGCTTTCTTCGCGGCGATGAAGTCGCGCAACGGGACGAGAAACTTGCTCGTTGCCCAGACGCGGTTGGGCACCCAGAAGCCCATCTGCACGGGGCCGGCGTTGTCGAGCGTGAGCAGCCCGGATCCGGTGTCTTCGATCCGGTGAAGTGCCTTCGCGAAACGTTCGGAGGCAGTTGTGGGGGCATCGTCGTTCAACTGCGGGTTCGCCTCAGGTACGTCGCCGGCAACCGTTAGGGTGCGGCTGAGAGTCGGCTGATCGGAAACGGAGCGGTGAGCCATGGTTGATCTCGGTTAGAAAGGCCGCAAATCGAGCACGCCCTGCCTTGCGGCCGAATCGGTGGGCATGAGGTCGCTCGCCCGCAACGGGA
>NZ_JBFUGE010000224.1:0-9675 GCF_056403075.1 Ideonella sp. P3_A4
GAGCTGAACGACAACGAACGCAAGATCATCACCGTCGAAGACCCGGTCGAGTACCGCCTGGCTGGCATCAACCAGGTGCAGGTGATGGAAAAGATCGACCTGAGCTTCGGCCGGGTGCTGCGCGCCGCTTTGCGGCAAGACCCGGACGTGATCCTGGTCGGCGAAATGCGCGACCAGACCACCGCCGAGATCGGCCTGCGCGCCGCGCTGACCGGCCACTTGGTGCTGTCGACGCTGCACACCAACGATGCCCCTTCGACGCCGCTGCGGCTGATCGACATGGGCGTGCCGCGCTACATGGTCGCGATGTCGCTGGCGATGGTGCTGGCGCAGCGGCTGGTGCGCGTGATCTGCAGCCAGTGCTCTGAAGACTACACCCCGAACCCGCACCAGCACGAATGGCTGCGCCTGGAGCTGGGCGACGAGGTCGACCGCCACCGCTTCCGCCATGGCCGCGGCTGCCCGGTCTGCAACGACACCGGCTACTCGGGCCGCACGGGCGTCTACGAGTTCATCGAGATGACGCAAGAGCTGGTCGAGACGATGAACCACGGCGAGCCGACGGACTTTGCCAAGGCTGCCAAAAAGCAGATGGGCAAGCTGACCTTGCGTGGTGACGCGGTGCGCCTGGCGACCGAGGGCCGCACGACGGTCGAAGAAGCGATGCGTGTGGCCACGCAGCTGGACGGATGAGGCACGACGTGCAATCAACGCTGCTGAAACGGGCTGAGCGCTGGGCCGCTCCCGAGCCAGCCGCTCGCTGGCGTGAGCCGTCCACTGGACGCCTCACGTCCGCGCTCGCCCCCTTGGGGGATCGGCCGATGTACTCATCGGACGAGGGGCTGAGTCTCAAATGATGCGTTTTGCCTATACCGGCCGCAGCGCCACCGGGCCTGTCAACGGCACCCTCGAAGGGGTCGATGCCAATGCCGTGGCCGACCTGCTCTTTTCGCGCGGCGTGACGCCGCTACGCATCGAGCCGGAAGCCGGCGCGGTCGAGATCACCGAAGGGTCTTCGAAGCCGCTGCTGGAGCGCCTGAAAGGCCTGATGCAGCCGCCGGTGGCCACGGTCGACCTGATGCTGTTCTGCCGCCAGCTCCACACGCTGATGCGCGCCGGCGTGCCCATCCTGCGGGCGCTGCTGGGCCTGCAGGAATCGGCCACGCACCCCGGCATGAAAGCCTGTCTGGCCGAGGTGCGGCGCAGCCTGGAATCGGGCATCGAGCTGTCGATGTCGTTCGCCCAGCAGTCGCAGCTGTTCAACGGCTTCTTCGTCGCCATGGTGCGGGTCGGTGAAATGACCGGCCGCCTGGACGAGGTGTTCGACCGCCTGTTCCAGCATCTCGAGTTCGAGATGTTCATGCACCAGCAGGTGAAGTCAGCGCTGCGCTACCCGATGTTCGTGATGGCGGCGATGGTGGCTGCAATGGGCGTCATCAACGTGATGGTGATCCCCGCCTTTGCCGGTGTCTTCGCGGGCTTCAACGCCGAGCTGCCGCTGCCGACCAAGATCCTGCTCGCCACCTCCAAGTTCACGATCGATTTCGGCTGGCTCCTCGTTCTGGCAGCCATCGGCGCCTTCTTCGGTTGGAACGCCTGGCGCCGCACGCCGGCCGGCAAGCTGAAGTGGGACGAGTTCGTGCTGAAGATGCCAGTGGCCGGCAAGATCGTCCGCAAGGCGATGCTGGCCCGCTTTGCCCGCGGCTTCTCGATGGCGCTGAAGAGCGGCGTGCCGATCGAGCGCGCGCTGGCCGCCGTCTCACAGACTGTCGAGAACGCCTTCATTGCCAAACGGGTGGACGGCATGCGCGAAAGCGTCGAGCGCGGCGAATCGATCACCCGCTCGGCCGCCGCCACAGGCGTGTTCACGCCGGTGGTGCTGCAGATGATCGGCGTCGGTGAAGAAACCGGCGCGATCGATGAGTTGATGGAAGAAGTGGCCGACCTGTACAGCAACGAGGTCCAGTACGAGCTGAAGACCTTGAGCCAGCAGGTCGAGCCGATCCTGATCGTTTTCCTCGGTGCCCTGGTGCTGGTGCTGGCGCTCGGTGTCTTCCTGCCCATGTGGGACCTGGGGCGTGCCGCCTCGGGCAACCATTCCTGACGACGGCGATGGATGCACATGTCTTTTCGCCGCCCCCGCTCAACCGGCATGCATGGCTTGTCGCTCTTCGAGTTCGCGGTGGCCATGCTGTTGATCGGCGTGCTGATCGCGGTGGCGCTGCCGCGGTTGGCCGACTCGCGGGTGGCCGCGCGGCAGGTCCGTCTGAAAACACTGATGGCCACCACCCAGGCCACCGCCAACCTGTTTCGCCTGCGCTGCGAGTCGCAACTGCCAGCCAGCGGCGATTCAGCCTGCAACGAGCTGGTGATGTCGAGCCAGAAAGTGGCCGGAATTCACGGTTGGCCCGCCGCCAGTGCCGATGGGATAGCGATAGCCGTCAATTCCTGGGGCCAAACAGCCGATATCAACTGGCAACCCGATCGGATCGACGGCGTGCCCGCGTTGCGGGTCAGCCTGAAACCCACGGCAGTTGCCGGCGCATGCGAGTTCATCTACGCACAGGCGGCATCGCCGGGTGCGGTCCCCCGCATCGAGCTGATTGATGCGACCTGTCCCTGAAGTACCCGACCCCCCGTCCTGTTCCCTTCCCCACTTTGTTCCTCGGAGATTCACTATGAAACGTATGCAAGCCGGCTTCACGATGATTGAACTGATCGTCGTTATCGTCATCCTCGGTGTCCTGGCCGCTGTCGCCATGCCCAAGTTCGTCGACGTGTCGACAGAAGCCAAGGCTGCCGCCCTGCAAGGCGTGGCCGGCGCCGCCACCTCGGCGATGAATGTCAACTACGGTGCCCGCAAGGTCGCGCCGACCAAGGGCGTGGCTGTTGACGACTGCAACGACGTTGGCAGCGTCATGCAAGGTGGCCTGCCCACCGGCTACGCCGTCACGGCTGGTGCGATCGGTCCCGACGCCTCTGTCAGCTGCACGCTCACCCAGTCCTCGGGTGGCGCCACGACGACCTTCACCGGCCTGGGCATCCTCTGACCCCGTGATGCCGCAAATCGCGGCATCATGTGCGCTCATGCTGAGAACACTGGTACGCCAGACTCAAGAAGAAAGCGCGGCCCCGCTGTCATGGCGGGCCGCGCTTTCTTTACTTCTGGCGCTGCTGTTCCTGCTCCCGCTGTCGGCCCATGCGGCCACCTACACCTTCAAGAGCGATACCTACGCCTGGGAAACCGCGGCCAACGCGATCACCTGGGACAGGCTCTGCACCCAATACCCCGGTGACGACGACCAGGCCACGATCACGCTGACCGGCGGCTTCACCTTCACCTTTGCCGGCACCGCCTACGGCTCGCTGCGGGTGCTGAGCAACGGCATGCTGCAGTTCGGCGCCGACACCGGCTTCTTCCGCACCTACACCAACGCCAACCTGCCGGCCGGTGCAGCCGGGGCTTACGGTGGCGGTTGCGCCGCCGCCGCCACCGCGCGGGTGATGATGGCCTACTGGACCGACCTGGACCCGAGCCGCGCAGGGTCCGGCAACGTGACCTGGGAACAGAAAGGCACGGCGCCGAACCGCCGCCTGGTGGTCTCTTGGAACAGCGTCTACCAGTACAACACCAGCACGCCGTACGCGTTCCAGATCGTGCTGTACGAGAACGGCGAGTTCAAGTACCAGTACGGCAACGCCAACGCGACCGGCAGCAACGCCACCATCGGCGTGCAGGTCTCGAACACCGACTACACGCTGTACTCGTACAACAGCGGCTACAACGCCAACGGCAGCGCCATCCGATGGTTCGTGCCCAGCGGCACGCCAACACGGCTGGCCGAGTACCGGATGGACGAATACAGCTACGCCGGCAACACCGGCGAGGTATCCGACTTCACCGGCAACGGCTACGGCGGCGTGCGCGTCGGCTCGGCCGCCAGCAACGCCGGCGGCTACGTTTGCCGCGCCGTCGACATCCCGGCCAACACCACCACCGCCATCTCGGCCATCGATACATCGATCGACGTCGATTCGGCGCTCGGCGCAGACGGCAGCATCAGCTTCTGGTACCGCGGCAACAGCGCGTGGGTCAGCTCGCCCGAGGCTCAGCTGTTGGACGCCAGCGGCTCCGCCAGCCGACCCTTCTTCTTGGCGCGCAAGAGCACGGGCGCGCTGCGATTCATCTTGTCGGACAGCGCCGGCACCTTGCTCGACGCGCAATCCAGTGTGCAGGCCATTGCAGCCGGCGCCTGGGCGCATGTCGCGGTGACCTGGCGGCTGGCCGCCGGCACCAACCAAAGCAGCTTGCGCATCTACGTGAACGGCGCGCAGGTCGGTGTGGCCCTCGGCACCACCAACGGCGCGCTCGACACGAGCCTGCTCACGCTGTTCCTCGGCGACAACCGCACGACCGCGATTCCGACCAATGCGACATCGGCCTCGGCCAATGGCCGCATGGACGAGGTCAAGGTCTACAACTACGAGATCAGCGCGCTCGAGATCGCCGCCGACATGGCGGTGACGCACACCTGCCTGCCGCCGCTGCACCATGTCGAGATCCGCCACGGCAGCGGCACCGGCCTGACCTGCACGCCCAGCACGCTGACCGTTGCCGCCTGCCAGGACGCGAGCTGCGCCACCGCCTACACCGGCGGCCTGACGGGCACGCTCACCGCCACCGGCACGCCCAGCGTCGTCTGGCCCAGCGGCGCGAACTTCACCATCGCGTCCGGCGCCAGCACCACCACGACCAATGTGCAGGTCACGATACCTGGCACTGTCGTGTTCGGTGCTTCGAGCCTGAGCGTGACGCCAAGCAACGCGACGAGCTGCAACTTCGGCAGCCCGCTGTGCACCTTCACCGCAGTCGATGCAGGCCTGCAGTTCACCGTGCTCGACCACGCCTCCGATGCCTCGCAGGCGGTCAGCGTCAAGGCGGTGCGCAAGTCCGACAACGCGCTCAGCTGCACGCCCGCCTTCGCCAGCGTCAGCAAGGCCATCACGTTCACCTGCGGCTACACCAACCCGACCACGGGCACGTTGCCTGTTCGCGTGGGTGGCACCGGCGTCGCCTGCGGTGGCGCTGGCCAGGGGGTGACCCTGGCATTCGACGCGACCGGTACCGCCAGCACCACCGTGCAATACGCGGACGTGGGCCAGATGAGCCTGACCGGCACCTACACCGGCAGCGGCAGCGACGCCGGGCTGGTGATGACAGGCACCGACAGCTTCATCGCAGCGCCCGCCTCGTTCGCGTTCAGCAACCTGCCGGCCACGTCGATCAAGGCCGGGGTCAGCTTCTCGGCCACGTTGACCGCGCGCAACAGCAGCAACAACGCCACGCCGAACTTCGGCAAGGAAACGACGCCTGCCGCGCCGACGATCGCCTTCATCCGTCGCCAACCCACCGGAGCCGGCGCCAGCGACGGCGTCTTCAGCGGCAGTTTCGGCAGCTACACCAGCGGCGTGGCGAACGCGAGCAACCTGGCTTGGACCGAGGTCGGCCGCGGCGACCTAACGGCCACGCTCAGCAACTACCTCGCCAGCGGGCTGACAGCCACCGGCACCACCGGGGTTGGCGGCGCCGTTGGCCGCTTCACGCCACACCATTTCGACACCACCGTCACGCAGGCCTGCGCCACGGGCAGCTTCACCTACTCGGGCCAGCCGTTCACGACCCGCATCACAGCCGAGAACCTGAGCGGTGGCACGACCGTCAACTACGACGGCAGCGCTGCCACGACGCCGACGTTCGCCCAGGCGACGACGCTCAGCGATGCCGGCTTCGGCCTGGGCAGTTTCGACAGCGTCGCCAGCGTGGCGGCCAACAAGTTCACCRCAGGTGTGGCCACCGTGACGCCGGCCTACACCTTCACGACCAAGCAGACCTATTCGGCTACCGCGATGACGGTGCGCGCAACCGACACCGACAGCGTCAACTCGCAGCCCGCATCCGGCGGCGTCGAAGGCACCACCACCCTGCGCAGCGGCCGCCTGCAGCTGTCCAACGGATACGGTAGCGAGAAGAGCAGCCTGGCGTTGGCGGTGCGCGTCGAATACTGGAGTGGCCTGGCGTGGGCGCTCAGCAGCAATGACACCACGTGCACCGGCGTGATCCCGGCCTCGGCGCTAGCGATGTCGAACGTGCGCGACTACAAGGGCAACGTCGGCAGCTGGACCACCACAGGCTCGGCGATCACGATCAGCGGCGGCGTCGGCACGCTGACGCTCACCGCACCTTCCGGCGGCGCGACCGGCACCGTCGACCTCGCGCTGAACCTGGGCAGCACGACAGCCGACCAGTCGTGCCTGACGAGCCACCCGGCCAGCACCGGTGCGAACCTGAGCTGGCTGCGCACGCGCCACGGCAGCTGCGCGGCCACGTACGACCGCGACCCCTCTGCACGCGCCGCGTTCGGCGTCTACAGTCCTGAAACCCGCAAGACCGTCCATGTGCGCGAGATCTTCTAAGCACCGGCCGCAAGCCGGCTTCACGATGATCGAGTTGGTCGCCATCCTGATCCTGGTGGGCGTGCTGGCGGCCGTCGCGATGCCCAAGCTCGACGTGGCCGTCAGCATGCGCAACGACACCGCACGCGACGAGGTGCTGGCCGCGTTGCGCTATGCCGGCCAGACGGCGCAATCGCACCGCCGGCTGGTCTGCGCTGATGTCACCGCCACGGCCGTCACGCTGCGCATCGCCAGCACCCGCCCCGCCAGCACCTGCGACAGCGCACTGACCGGCCCCAACGGGGGCATCACCTACACCAGCAACCCCGGTGCCGCGACCTTCACGCTGTCGCCCAGCGGCACGATGTACTTCCAGCCCAATGGCAGGGTGACCACCGATGGCGCTGGCAACACCGCCAGCGCGCGTACGCTGGCGATCACCGGCGTCGGCAGCGTCAGTGTCGGCGGTGAAACTGGGTTGGTCAGATGAAGCACCAACGTGCCATGACACGCCGATCACAAACCGGCTTCACGCTCATCGAGATGATCATCGCGATCGTCATCCTCGGCGTCGGTCTGGCCGGTGTGGCGGTGACGTTCTCGGTCGCGATCGGGCGCAGTGCCGATCCGGTGATCAACCAGCAGTTGCTGGCGATCGCCGAGGAGATGATCGAAGAGGTCCAGCTCAAGCCTTATGCCGCCGCCGCCAACAGCGCACCGGCCGGTTGCGCGCGCGACACGTACAACGACGTGTCGGACTACAACGGCTACGCCACGAGCGGACAGATCTGCACCGTCGACGGCGTCGCGGTCAGCGCACTGTCGGGCTACTCGGTCAGCGTCGGCGTTGCCACAGCCACACTCAGCGGTGTGGCTGCCGCCAAGCGCATCACCGTCACCGTCACGCGCGGCTCGCAAAGCCTGACGCTGGTCGGCTGGCRCACGGACTTCGGCTGATGATGAAGATCAGGCTGCAGCGCGGCTTCACGCTGATCGAGCTGATCATGGTCATCGTGATCGGCGCGGTGCTGGCCGCCACGCTCGCGGTGTTCCTGCGTCCAGCCTTCGACAGCTGGATCGGCCTGCGCACCCGCGCCGAGCTGTCGCACCAGGCGACGAACGCCTTGCGCCGCATGCGCGACGAGGTCCGCGCCGCGGTGCCCAACTCGATCCGCAGCCCGGGCTCGCAGTGCATCGAGCTGGTGCCCACGCTGACCGGGGCGCGGCTGCGGCGCGACATCGACACCGTGACGGCCGGTGCGATGCCGCTGGATACCAGCGCCGCGACGACGCAGTTCGACGTGATGATCTCGTTCTCGACCACGCCCAGCGTCGGCGACTTCGTCGTGATCGACAACCAGAACCCCGGTGACATCTRCAGCGGCACCAATCGCGCGACGATCTCGGCCGTCGCGGCGCCGCCCAATGCGGCCTTCGGCCGCCATCGCGTGACGGTGGCCTCGACCCAGTTCCCCGCCGGCTATGAAGGCAACCGAATGGTCGTCGTGCCGACCAGCCAGCAGGCGGTGTTCTACGTCTGCGAAGGCGCCGACGGCACGCTCGATTCGTCGGGCAACGGCAAGGGCGTGCTGGCGCGGCTGTCGCACTACGGCTTCAACAGCGCCTACCCCAGCGCCTGCCCGAGCGCGGCCAGCGGCGAAGTGCTGGCCAGCTCGGTCAAGTCTTGCCGCTTCATTTACGACCCGGCCCAGGGCGCCACGCAACAAAGCGGCTTCGTCTCGATGCAGATCGAGGTCACCCGCAACTCCGAGAGCGCCGGCCTCGTCGTCGGCGCCCACGTGGCGAACGTGCCATGAGCCACATGCCACGCTCCCTCCGCCATGCCAGTCGCGGCCTTGGCGCGATCGCCGCCATCATGGTCCTGGTGCTGCTGGCCGCACTGTCGGCCGCCGTGGTGCGCATGAGCACCGCGCAGCAGATGGGCAGTGCGCAGGAGGTAGGCGCCGCCCGCGCATCGCAGGCTGCGCGCGCCGGCATCGAGTGGGGCCTGTACCAGGCCTTCAAGGGCAGCTGGACGGCTTGCGCCGGCAGCACGCAGACGCTGGACCTGAGCACGGACCTCGGGATGCGGGTCACGGTGACCTGCAACTCCACGCTCTACAACGAAGGCGAATCGGCGCCCAGCACGCCGCAGACGGTGCGTGTCTTCACGCTCGACGCCGTGGCCTGCAACAGCACCACCAGCTGCCCCGATGCGAGCCGGGTCACCAGCCCGACCTATGTCGAGCGGCGGATGCAGATCCACGCCAGCAGCTGACCCGGCTGAATTCCCAGCGCGTGCGCGCCCCGCGGGATCGCTTCTTGCTCCCAAGCAGCGCCTCGCGCAAGGAGCTCTTTTGAACGCCCGACATGACACCCTGCTCGCCCTGACTTCGAGTGTGCCCTGGCCGGTCCAGCTGCATGATGTGCCGCCCGACCCATCGCCGTCGCCAACGCTGGCCGCATTGCCCAGCGACGAACTGAAGGCCCAGGACCCGATGGCGCCAGACCAGTTACCACCGGTCCACGAGCCGCCCAAGTCGCTGGCCTGCTGATTCCCGAATCAGGCGGTGTGGCGCTCGCCCGCGTGCTTGCCGCAGGCTTCGGCGCAGCGCTCGCAGGCCTGACGGCAGCGCAGGCAGTGGTCGGTCTTGTGCTTGGCGCACTCCGCTGCGCAGGCTCGGCACAGGTGTTGGCACAACGCGCAGAAGTCGCCATGGTGGATCGACCGCCGCGCCAGCGCCTTCAGCGTCGCGTCGCACGCATCGGCACAGTCGAGGTTGATCAGCGCGCACTGCGCCATGTGCGGATTCACGTCGCCCAGATCAGCCGCCGCGCACTCCAGACAGGCGCGCATCGCGTCCTGGCAGGCGGAGATGCAGACGCTCAGATCGTCGAGGGCTTGCTGGACCATGGTGTTCCCCTGTGGATGGTGGATACGCCTCGCGCGGCAAGCGCGGTGCCCACGGTCCACAGTGACGCGCCGATCAGGCCGCGCGCCTGGATGACACCGCCAAACGCCGTACCGGCCCGCGCAGCTTCGTCTTGTCGGTGGCCTGCTGCACGGTGACCTCCGTCTGYGGCTGGCAGCTCATCGACGCCAAGGTCGCCTGCACCTCCTTGCGCAGGTTTCGCAGTTGCTTGATGTGGCCGTCGATCTCGGCCAGCTTCTTGTTCAGGTGCGTTTCGATCTCGGCGCGTTGCACCTGGCCGGCGTTCAGC
>NZ_JBFUGE010000225.1:0-11711 GCF_056403075.1 Ideonella sp. P3_A4
GTCGCAGGCCCGCCACCCCTGCGCATGCCACGCTTGTGCACGCCGCGCGGGTGCCATGGTGGGTGGCTCGGGGGTGCGGGCGCAGGCCCCATTCGCGGTCGCCTCAACCGCTGCACGAACAAACGCTGCCAACCGAGAGACGAAGGCAGGCTCCAAGCGGTCCCCCGCGAGCGTGGGCCGGAGAACGCACCCCCGGGCTACCCGCCACGCGCTGCCCTTCGCAGTTGGAAAACAAGAAACGCCCGCCACGCCGAAGAGAGACCCCGCATGCCCACGCTGAACAGCCTGCTCGAGCCCCGCTCTGCGCGCTTCGAAGCCAACGTCGCCCGCATGCAAGAGCGCCTGGCCGAAGTGCAGGCCCTGCAAGCGCGGGTGGTCGAAGAATCCGCCGCCAAGGCCGCCAAATTCGAGCAGCGTGGCCAGCTGCTGCCGCGCGAACGCGTCGCCCGTTTGCTGGATCGCGGCACAGCCTTTCTCGAACTCTCACCGCTTGCAGGCCTCGGCATGCACGACGACGACGGCAAGAAGGCGGTGATGGGCGGCGGCTCGGTTGTCGGCATCGGCGTGGTCGCGGGCCGGCGTGTGCTGGTCTCAGCCAGCGACTCGGCGATCAAGGGCGGCACCGTGCCGCCGATGGGGCTGAAGAAGGCGCTGCGGGCGCAGGAGATTGCGCGCGAGAACAAGCTGCCGCTGGTCTACCTGGTCGAGTCCGGCGGTGCCAACCTGATGTACCAGAGCGAGATGTTCGTCGAGGGCGGGCGCAGCTTTGCCAACCAGGCGCGGCTGTCTGCCGCCGGCATCCCGCAGGTGGCGGTGGTACATGGCTCGTCGACTGCCGGCGGCGCCTACCTGCCCGGCCTGGCGGACTATGTGGTCCTCGTGCGCGACCGCTCCAGCATCTACCTCGCTGGCCCGCCGCTGGTGAAGGCCGCGATCGGCGAAGACGCCACTGATGAAGAACTGGGTGGCGCCCAAACGCATGCCGAGATCACCGGCCTGGGCGAGTACCTGGCCGAGAACGACGCCCATGCGATCGCCCTGACGCGCGAGTTGCTCGGTGCACTGCCATGGGACGAAGTGCCCGCCGCGGCATCGGCGGCTGAGCCGCTGTTCCCGTCCGATGAGTTGATGGGCATCGTGCCGGCTGACGACCGCGAGCCCTACGACGTGCGCGAGGTCATTGCCCGTCTCGTCGACGGCTCCGACTTCCTCGAATTCAAGGCGCCCTACTCCACCGACACCGTCTGCGGCCATGCGCGCCTGGGCGGCCACCGCATCGGCGTCATCGGCAACAACGGCCCGATCCAGCCCACCGGCTCGACCAAAGCGGCGCAGTTCATCCAGCTGTGCGACCAGAGCGGCACWCCGCTCCTCTTCTTGCAGAACACCACCGGCTACATGGTCGGCAAGGCCGCCGAGCGCGCCGGCGCGATCAAGCATGGCAGCAAGATGATCCAGGCCGTCGCCAATGCGCGGGTGCCCAAGTTCACCGTCGTGATCGGTGGCTCGTTCGGCGCCGGCAACTACGGCATGTGCGGCCGCGGCTTCGACCCGCGTTTCATCTTCAGCTGGCCCAGCGCGCGCACTGCCGTCATGGGCGGCGCGCAAGCTGCGCAGGTGATGGAGATCGTCAGCGCCGCCAAGCTGGTGCGCGAAGGCCACACGCCRAACCCCGACGCGTTGAAAGCGATGAGCGACCAGCTGCGCAACCGCATCGACAAGGAATCGAATGTGCTGTTCGGCACCGCGCGCCTGTGGGACGACGGCGTGATTGACCCGCGCGACACGCGCCGCATCCTGACGCTGTGTCTGCAGCTGGCCGCAGAAGCAGAACAAAGAACACTGCGTCCCAACACCTTCGGCGTTGCCCGACTCTGATCAAACCACAAGACAACAGGAGACTCCAATGAAGCTGACCCAGGAACACCGCGCACTGGCTGACACCGTCGTGCGATTCGTGCGCGAAGAGATCAACCCCTTCGTCCCCGAATGGGAGAAGGCCGAGGAGTTTCCCAGCCATGCGTTGTTCAAGAAGCTGGGCGACCTGGGCCTGCTGGGCCTGAAGTACCCCGAAGAGTTCGGYGGTGCCGGGCTCGACTTCAGCTACTCGATGGTGATGGCCGAGGCGCTGGGTGAATGCAACTGCGGCGGCGTGCCGATGGCCATCGGCGTGCAGACCGACATGTGCACACCGCGCGCAAGGAAGGCAACGACTACGTCATCAACGGCAGCAAGATGTGGATCACCAACGGCTTGAAGGCCGACTGGTGCTGCCTGCTGGCCAACACCAGCGACCAAGGCGGCCCGCACAAGAACAAGAGCCTGATCGTCGTGCCGATGGATGCGCCCGGCATCACCAAGCAGAAGATCCACAAGATCGGCATGGACTCGTCGGACACCGCGCAGCTGTTCTTCGACAACGTGCGCGTGCCCCAGCGCAACCTGATCGGCCAGGAAGGCATGGGCTTCATGTTCCAGATGATGCAGTTCCAGGAAGAGCGGCTGTGGGGCGCCGCCACCTCGCTGCGCGGGCTCGATCGGCTGATCGACCTGACCATCGACTACACGCGCCAGCGCCAGGCCTTCGGCAAGAGCATCCTCGACAACCAGGTCGTGCACTTCCGCCTGGCCGAGCTGCGCACCGAGGTCGAAGCGCTGCGCGCGCTGACCCACTCGGCCGTCGAACAGTACGTGTCGGGCAAGGACGTGACGCGACTGGCCTCGATGGCCAAGCTGAAGTGCGGGCGACTCAGCCGCGAGGTGGCCGACAGCTGCCTGCAGTACTGGGGCGGCATGGGCTACACGATGGACAACCCGATCTCGCAGGCCTGGCGCGACAACCGGCTGGTCTCGATCGGCGCCGGCGCCGACGAGGTGATGCTGGGCATCATCTGCAAGCTCGAAGGCACGCTGCCGAAGGGAGCTCATTGATGGTGCTTCTGGTGCGCTACGAACAGGCCCCCGGCGGCGCCACTGGCCGGGTCTTGCACTTGACGCTGAACCGCCCGGAGGCGCGCAACGCGATGTCGCTGGCGATGGTGGGCGAGTTGCGCGCCGCCTTGTGTGACGCGGAAGAAGCCGGTGACGTGCGCGCCATCGTACTGCGCGGCACGGGCGGGCATTTCTGCGCCGGCGGCGACCTGAAGGACATGGCCGCCGCGCGCATGTCACCGGACGGTGCCTCGGCAATGGCCTCCGTCAATGCGCGTTTCGGCGAGCTGTGCGTCGCCTTCGCCCGCACCGGCATCGCGGTGATCGCGGTGGTTGAGGGTTCCGTGATGGGCGGTGGCTTCGGCCTCGCCTGCGTGGCCGACGTCGTGCTGGCCAGCGAGTCGACCCAGTTCCGTTTGCCCGAAACCTCGCTGGGCGTGGTGCCGGCGCAGATTGCGCCTTTCCTGGTCGAGCGGCTGGGCTATGCGGAAGCACGCCGCCTGGCTGTGACCGGCGGCAGGCTGGACGCGCGCGAAGCTTTGACGCTGCGCCTGGTGCATGAAGTGCACACCGCCGACACGCTGGACGCCGCGCTCGACCGCGTGCTGGGCGATGTGCTGCGTTGTGCTCCGCATGCAGTGGCAGCGAGCAAGGCGCTGATCGCTCGTGCGCGCTTGCAGCCGGCGGCGAACCTGGTCGGCGAAGCTGCGGCCGTCTTCGCCCAGGCTGTGCTGGGCCCCGAAGGCACCGAGGGCACGACCGCGTTCCTGCAAAAGCGCGCGCCGGCTTGGGCACCGCAATGAGCTTTCGCAAGATCCTCGTCGCCAATCGAGCAGAGATCGCTTGCAGAGTGATCCGCACGGCGCGGGCGCTCGGCTACCGCACCGTCGCGGTCTACAGCGATGCCGACGCGCAAGCGCCGCATGTGACACGGGCCGACGAAGCGGTGCATATCGGCCCATCGCCCGCGGCGCAAAGCTACCTCAGCATCCCCGCGCTGCTCGATGCGGCACGCCGCACTGGCGCCGACGCCGTCCACCCCGGTTACGGCTTCCTGTCCGAGCGGGCCGACTTTGCCGCTGCTTGCGCCGAGGCCGGCCTCGTCTTCATCGGACCGTCAGCTTCAGCCATCGAAGCAATGGGCGACAAGGCTGGCGCCAAGCGCCGCATGCTGGCCGCCGGCGTGCCCTGCGCGCCGGGCTACCTGGGCGGTGACGACGAGAGCGACGAGCGACTGCATGCGGAAGCCGAGCGCCTGGGTTACCCGCTGCTGGTCAAGGCTGTGGCCGGTGGCGGCGGGCGCGGCATGCGGCTGGTCCACGCCAGCCACGAACTGGCCGCCGCCATCGCCGGCGCACGGCGCGAGGCACAAAGCGCGTTCGGCGACGGCCGGCTGATGCTGGAACGGTTGATCGAGCACGGCCGCCACATCGAGATCCAGGTCTTCGCCGACGCGCACGGCCACGCGGTGCACCTTGGCGAGCGCGACTGCACCGCGCAACGTCGGCGCCAGAAGGTGATCGAAGAAGCGCCGTCGCCGGTGGTCAGCGCCGCGATGCGTGAACGCATGGGTGCCGATGCGGTGGCGGCCGCGCTGGCGGTGGGTTACGTAGGTGCCGGCACGGTCGAATTCATCGTCGATGCCGAGCTGAAGCACTACTTCCTCGAGATGAACACCCGGTTGCAGGTSGAGCACCCGGTCACCGAGTGCRTCACCGGSTTSGAYCTGGTCGAGTGGCAGCTGCGCGTGGCCGCCGGCGAGCCCTTGTCGAACTGGCTGCCGAATGGACAGGCCGACATCCGTTTCTCAGGCCATGCGATCGAGGCGCGCCTGTACGCCGAAGACCCGTACGACGGCTTCAAGCCGCAGACAGGGCGCATCCTCCATTGGCAGCCTGCACACGTGGTACAGGCCAGCCAGGCGCCGAGCGCGGCGGCCTCGTCGGTGCGCATCGACGACGGCATCGCCGAGGGTGGCGAGGTTTCGCCCTGGTACGACGCGATGGTCGCCAAGCTGATCGTGCATGGCCGCGACCGGGCCGATGCGGTGCGCCGGCTGGTCGCCGCTATCGAAGACTCGCCACTGCTGGGCGTGGTGAACAACAGCCGCTTCCTGCGCGACCTGTTGCAGCACCCCGATTTCGCCGCCGCGCAGCTGACCACGACGCGCCTGGACGAGTGGGCCGCGGCGGGCGACCCGTTGCTGCAACGGCCCACGCCCGACGACACCTGCTGGCTCGCCGCCGCGGCACTCGCAGCACGTGGTGACTGCCCTGCCGGCGCCGCAGCCGGCCTGCGCCCCGGCAGCGTGGCCTGGCAGACACTCGCGCTGCAATGCAGCAATGACACACGTCGTTGGAGGGTGCGGCTGCAAGACGACACGGTGGAATTCGACGGCGGACAAAAGGTACGGCTGCTTGGCCAGCAAGACCATCGTTGGCACCTGGCCATCGATGGCATCGCTCGCCAAATAGTTGCACTGCACAACGCCGACGGCTGGCACATCGCGCACCAGGGCGCGAGCTTCGTCTTCACCGAGCCATCGCCCCAGCCCGACAAACGCCGCGCCGCGGACCCCGGTCGCTCCCACGCGCCAGTGGCCGGCGTGGTGGCGCAGGTGCTGGTCAAGCCGGGCGACACGGTCAGTGCCGGCCAGCCGCTGGTCTGCGTCGAGGCGATGAAGATGGAGATGTGGCTCAACGCGCAAGCTGCCGGCACCGTGCGTGCCGTGCATGCCCGCGAGCGCGAGGCCGTGTCGGCCGGCGCGCTGGTGGTGGAACTGGACATCGACACGGTCGCGAGCGCGACCTGACACGACATAAGGGGCAAACATGACGGACAAGGCCATCCTGACCTGCGCGCTGACCGGCGTGCTGACCGACCCGAAGCAGCACCCCGTGCCGGTGACGCCGGCGCAGATGGCGGCAGAGGCGCGCGACGCGTTCAATGCCGGCGCATCCATCATGCACGTCCACATCCGCTCGCAAGAGCCCGGCCAGGGCCACCTGCCCAGCTGGGACCCTGACGTGGCCGAGGCCGTGACCCACGCGATCCGCGCCGCCTGCCCCGGTGTGATCATCAACCTGACCACCGGCGTGATTGGCAAGGACATCGCCGGCCCTGCCGCCTGCATCCGCCGCATCAAGCCCGAGATCGCGGCCTGCAACGCCGGCAGTCTGAACTACCTGAAGATCAAGGACAACGGCGAGTGGGCCTGGCCGCCGATGGTGTTCGACAACCCTGTGGCCAAGGTGCAGCAGTTTCTCGACGTGATGGCCGAGTGCGGCACCCACCCCGAGTTCGAATGCTTCGATGTCGGCATCGTGCGTTCGGTGGCGATGTACCTGAAGGCCGGCATGCTGACGCCGGAAATGGGTAAGCCGGAGTCGCGCCGGGCCGCCCCTAGCGACTCGGTCCCCCTCGGGGGGCGGGCGCGCAGCGACCTGGGGGCCGTGTCCTGCAATTTCGTGATGGGCGTGGCCTCGGGCATGCCTTGCGACGCTGATCTGCTGACCCTGCTGCCGCGATGGTTAGCGCCCGGGGCCGTCTGGCAGACCACGCTGATTGGTCGCGCCGAGATCTGGCCGGTGCACCAGCGAACGGCCGAGTTGGGCGGCATGCTGCGCACCGGGCTGGAGGACACTTTCTACCTGCCCGACGGGTCACGTGCCAGTGGCAACGGCGCGCTGATCGAGCAGCTTGCGGCCTGTGCCCACCGCGCCGGCCGCAGCATCGCCACACCCGACGAGGCACGTGATTTGCTGGAGTTGCAGCGCGTGGGCTGACCACCTGCGGTATGGGGCCAAACGGGTACTAAATGTGAACGATTGCATCGCTGAGCCCGTTTGAGTAGAGTCAGCGAGCGTGGCCTAGCTGTCATCTCGGTTTTCCGTCGGCCACAGGGGGTCGGCAAATGGAAGAAGCGTTCGCGCGAAGCGGTGCTCTGACCGACATCCGCAGCTACCCCGGTTGGGCTCAGGATCTCGCAGAAGATTGTGCTCCGACCAGGCTGCGTGTGACCAGGCATGCACTTTTCCAGCTCATGCGGGAAGGAGTGCTGCCGCCTGAGCAGGCGCGCGCATTCCTGGTCGGAATCTGGCCCGTCATCGAGCAGTTTCCGCAGTACATGGCCTTGAACCTGCTCAAGGTCGGTTTCGGCCGTGCCCACGGCCATGAAGAAGCCCGTCGGTACCTGATCCGCAACATCCGCGTCGAGCAAAACCATGCCGACCACTGGCTGGAGTGGGCCCATGGGACCGGGCTGACGCGCGACGACCTGCTGTACGGCCAGATGCCGCCGGAGACCCACGCGCTGTCGCACTGGTGCTGGCACACCTGCGAAAGGGATTCACTGGCCGCCGGCATGGCCGCCACCAACTACGCCATCGAAGGCGCCACCGGCGACTGGTCGACGCTCGTCTGCTCGCTCGACCTGTACGAGCAGACCTTCGCGCCCGATGTTCGAGCCAAGGCCATGAAGTGGCTCAAGCTGCACGCCAAGTACGACGACACGCACCCCTGGGAAGCGCTGGACATCATCTGCACTCTCGTGGGCACCAAGCCCAACCGGCGGTACTACGAGCTCATCCGGTCGCGGGTCATGACGAGCTACAACTACATGAAGATGGCGCTCGACAAGTGCCTCGATACGCCCCGTGCGTTGATCGAGCCCGCGGCCGACGTGGACCGCCCCTACCCGACGACGCGCGAGCGCGAATGACGCCCGGCAACCACCGCTAAGGAGGCCTGTCGCGATCGACGGGCCACACCATGCAAACGCCTGTTCCCAAGAGCCGTCGATCGTGGCCGGTCGTCGTTGCGCTGGGCACGGTGATCGTCCTGCAGGTGTGCCTGGCGATCGTCAGCATCGAGCTGATGTCGGCCGTGCGCTCTTACGTGATCGGCGAGAGCCTGTATTCCAAGGGGCAGAAAGACGCCCAGATCCACCTGCTGGACTACGTCGAATTCAAGCGGGAAGACGACTACCGGAGCTTTCTGACCGCATTGTCGGCGCCCCTGGGCGACCGCCTGGCCCGCGAAGAGCTCGACAAGCCGCAGCCGGATCTGGCGGTGGCTCGCCAGGGGTTCCTCGCCGGCGGCAATCACCCTGACGACATCGACGGCCTGATCTGGCTGTATCGATGGTTCCACGACTCGCACCTGATGGCGGACGCGATCGGGAGCTGGCGCGAGGGCGACCAGGCCGTCGAGCAGATGCGTGCGTTGGCCGAGTCGGCGCATGCGGACCTGAAGCGTGACGAGCGCGGCGCGCAGTCCAGCATCGACTTCCGCGCGCAGGCCGCGACCATCAACAGCCGCTTGACGCAGCTCGAGCGGCGCTTTTCCGAACAGCTGGCGATCGCCGCGAAAGAGATCCAGCGCTGGGTCGTCGGCATGAACATCGTCGTGGCGTGCCTGCTGGGGCTGGTCGGGCTGGGCATCGTCCAGCAGAGCCTGCGCGAGCGCGAATCGGCTGAGCTCGAGATCAGGCGGCGCCAGCAACTCCTGCAGCAACTGCTCGACTCCGCCGCCGAGGGCTTGTTCGGTGTCGACACGGAAGGCCGTTGCACGTTCATCAACCACTCGGCGCTGAATTTGCTGGGCTACCGACGGGAGTCAGAGGTCGTCGGCCGCATGATGCATTCGCTCATCCACCCCGATTGCACCGACAGTGGCGAGCGGCCCTGCCCGATCCACAACGCCATTCGCCTACGCGAAACGGCGCACGAATCACGCGAAGCGTTCCGTCACCGCGAGGGCCATGCCTTTCCCGTGGAGTACTGGTCGTACCCCATGTCGCAAGACGGCCAGCCCAGCGGTGTCGTGGTGACCTTCTTCGACATCAGCGAGCGGATCCGGACACTGGATGCCCTGCGCAAGAGCGAAGCGCGGCTGTCCAAGCTGATCGACGCGGTGGCCGATGCAGTCATCTCGGTAGACGGGCCGGGCCGCATCGTGCTGTTCAACCGCTCGGCCGAGCGCATCTTCCGCAGAAGCTTGGCCGACACCATTGGTCAGCCGTTCGCCGAGCTGATCGCGCCCGCCTCCAGCGCCAAGGTGGCTTCGTTGCTGCGCGACCTGACCAACCCGCTGCTCGCCACCGGCATGGCAGGCGCGCTGCAGGAGCTGACCTGCGTGCGCGCGAACGGTGACGAGTTCCCCGGCGAAGCCGCCATCTCGAAGCTCGAAATCGATCAAGGCGTGCTGCTGACCATCGTGCTGCGCGATGTCAGCGAGCAGCAGGCGGCCCGGCAGGAACGCGAGGCGCGCCAGGCGCTGGAACTGTCCAGCCGCGCGAAGACAGACTTCCTCTCACGCATGAGCCACGAGCTGCGGACCCCGTTGAACGCCGTGTTGGGGTTTGCGCAGCTGATGAGCATCGACACGAGCCACACGCTGGACATCGAGAACCAGGCACGGGTGAAGCACATCGAGAAGGCCGGCACCCATTTGCTGGCGCTGGTCAACGACGTGCTCGACCTGTCGATGGTGGAATCGGGCAGGCTGTCGCTGTCGCTGGAGACTGTCGACGCGCGCGTGGTGGCCGAAGAGGCGCTGGCAGTGGTGGCCCCGCTGGCACGAGACGGCGACATCACGCTCGAGACCTCGCTGACGCATCGCGCCGTCGGCGCCAGGACCTCGCCCTTCCATGAGGAAAGGGCCGCCCGGATCGATGCATTCGGCGTCTGGATCCTGGCCGACCGCGTCAGGCTGCGGCAGGTCCTGATCAATCTGCTCAGCAACGCCATCAAGTACAGCCCCAAAGGCGGCCGGGTCAGGCTGTCTCTGCAACCCACGGGCGATGTCTGCCAGGTGATCGTGGCAGACACCGGCGTCGGAATGACGGCGGAGCAGTTGGCCCACCTCTTCGAGCCCTTCAATCGCTTGGGGGCCGAGCGCTCTGCGGTCGAGGGCACCGGCATCGGCCTGGTGTTGACCCGACAGCTGGTGGAGTTGATGGGCGGAGTGCTCGAGATCTCCAGCGCCCATGGGCAAGGCACCGTCGCCACGGTCACCCTGGCGCGCGGCTCGTCCACCGTACCCGCCCTGCGCCTGCCGACGCTGCCGACCAACACCGACGGGCAAGCGGGCCCGTTGAACGTGCTCTATGCCGAGGACAACGAGGTCAACATCGAGCTGATGCGCCAGGTCACCAGCCTGCGGCCGGCGATCACGTTCAGGTACGCCACCAGCGGCGCCCAGGCGCTGAAGATGGCGCAGGATCACCCGCCCGACCTGATGCTGGTGGACATGCACCTGGGCGACAGCACCGGCATGCAACTGGCCCACGCGCTGCGCCACGATGCGAGGACGGCCCCTATCCACCTGGTCGCGCTGTCTGCCGACGCCCTGCCCGGCCAGATTCGCGATGCGCTCGAAGGCGGGTTCGAAAACTACCTGACCAAGCCGATCAACTTCATCGAAATCCTGCGGGTGTTCGACGCCTACAGCAAGCTCCACGAAGACGCCAGCGCAACGACCGCGGAAGACGACGATGCCATGAGCGACGACACCCCGCGCCACAGCACCTCGTGACCTGGCCGTCGCGCGGTGCAGCAACGGGGAACGTTAGACTTCCCCGATGGTCGTCAAGAGAAGCCAACGCACTCGCACCAACTGGTGCCTTCCGCCGGAACCGCCCGGTGCCTGCCCGCTGTGCGCTCGGCCCCTGGTGCCCGGCGCCAGCGTCGACGAGCATCACCTGGTACCCCGCAGCCAAGGCGGCGTGGCTAAAGAAGCAGTGCACCGCATCTGCCATCGCAAGATCCACGCGACCTTCAATGAGAAGGAACTGGCGCGCAACTTCCACTCATGGGAGTCGCTGCGGGCCCACCCGGCCATCTCCGATTTCATCCGCTGGGTGGCCAACAAACCGCCGGAGTTCTACCGGCGCAATGCGGCCTCTTCCGAGCGGCGTTGAGCTGCGCAGGGTGAGCGCGATCCGCACACCACCATTGAGCGGTCAGGGCACGTACTTGGCGGTGTGGGAGTATTGCTCATGCGGGCCCATGGCCACCAGTGGCGTGACGCCCGGCACCGTGCGTGAGAACGTCCCGGTGACCTCTGGTTTCTCGGCCCCAAGCATGCCGTGCCAGACGCCGCCCAGGACCTTGCTGACGGTGTTGTAGGCGCCCTCCCGGCCGGGTTGGGCGCTCAGGTCCAGCGTGTCCCTGACCTTGTAGTCGATCTTGATCGTGCCGTCCTTGGAAACATGCGCGGTGCCACTGAGCGTGCAATGGCGCAGCAGCCAGGTCTGCTCGTTGCCGGYCACCTTCCAGGTCTTGCGGATCTCGGGGTTGGACACGTCCCAGGCATGGAGGGCCTGATCCTTCGGGTCCATGTTTCCGCGTTGTCCGCCCAGCTCGAGCAGGACATTGCCTTTGGTGTCGGGATAGATCTCGGACAAGGGGATGTCGAAATCGCGCTTGCCGTAGTTCTCGTTCTGCAGGGCCTTGGTCTTGACGCGGTCGTTGATGTCGTTCTCGACCTTGACGAAGCTCGGATCGCGCTGGATGCCATCGGTGGCGTCCTTGTCCAGCTTGACTTCCTTCTGCCCGGCCAATGCGCGAAAGGCGGCCTCCGCGGCATTGTTGAACGGCAGGTGGTTGGCCAGCTTGCCGATCATCGACTCTGCAGCCTCGTTTCCGGGCAGCTTGTTCCATGCCGACACCATGCCATCACGCACGGTATCGCGCGCAGCATCCAGTGCGGGCAAGGCCTTTTGTTCGACGAAGTGATATGCGGCTGAAAAGGGGTTGAACGATATGGACACGCTGCTT
>NZ_JBFUGE010000226.1:0-9622 GCF_056403075.1 Ideonella sp. P3_A4
GGCCGCCTGGCAACGTGGTAGCGGCCTGGGCTCGATGGTGGGCGCCGGGCGCAACGCCGGTTGGCAGGCGCCTGCGCCGCCGCCGGTGCCGGCCCGCATGGTCGAGGCCGCGRCCAAGCAAGCGGGGCATGGCTTGCGCGTGGGGCAGGGCGTGTTCCACAACAAGTTCGGTGAAGGCGTGGTCGTCACGCTCGAAGGCGCGGGGACGGATGCGCGCGCACAGGTTCACTTCGGCCGCCACGGCACGAAGTGGTTGGCTTTGTCCGTGGCCAAGCTGACCCCGACGGAATAGACGATGACCCGGCAACGGCGGCAGCCTCCACGTTCTCGGCACATCGCCGGCATGGCGTGGATGTTGTTGACGCTGTTGTCGACGGCCGGTGTTCAGGCTGCCACCGAACCCGACGCGGTCGAACGGTTGGAGCGCGACAGCCGCGCCAAGCCCGATGCCATTGCCGACGAACTGGAGAAGCTGCTGGCCAACGGCCCGGTGGAGGGCGTGGCGCGCCTGGATGCCGAGCACCTGCTGGGCATGCTGCGGGCCCACCTGCACCAGCCCAGCGCGGCCGAGACCGTGGCCCAGGCGCTGGTCAAGAAAGACGCGCCGGCCTACAGCAAGCTGCCGGCCGAGCAGCTCAACGCGGCTGCGGTCTGCATTCGGGTCCAGGTGGCGATGAGCAACGCCGGCTCGCTCACCCGGGCCGATACCCAATGGGCCGAGATCGAACACGCGCTGCGGGCGATCCCGTCGGTGCGGGTTCGCATGCGCTGCCTGTCCGCTGCCGCCAGCATCAAGCAGCGCATCGGCCACATCGACGAGTCGGTCAGGTTGTCGCAGGAGGCGATCCGCCTGGCCGACGAGGGCGGCGTGGCTTGGCGGCGCAGCATCTACCGATCGGAGCTGGCCTACACCTTGTACCGTGGCGGCCAGTTGGAGCACGCCACACGGCTCAACGACGAAGCCAAGAAGATCGCCAACGAAAACCAGGACTGGATGGCGATGACCGAGGCGATGACGACCGACAGCATCCTGCTGACGGACAACGGTCATCCTGTCGAGGAGTTGGCGGCGTTGAACGGGGCGATCGAGTACGCGCGCAAGGCCGGTGCGGCGCGCGACGAAGCACTCGGCCTGGCCAACCTGTCGGACTACTACCTGCACGCGGGCGAATACCAGCGCGCCTACGGGATCGCCCAGCGCGCGGTGCCGCTGGCTCATGCGCTGCACGATGTGACGACCGAGAACCTCGCTCACCTGAACAGCGGCCTGGCGTTGATCTCGATGAAGCGCAAGGACGAGGGCATGGCGCTGATCCGGCCACTGCTGGAGTTCGACCGCGCCGCCAACGACATCGCGAGCCTGGCCGAATCGACCCGGGACGTGGCCACCTACCTGGAAAAGGCCGGCTATCTGGCCGAGTCCTACGCGGCCTACCAGTCTCTGCGCGGGCTGTCGAACGAGCTGGCGCGGCGCGACCAGCAAGAGGCCGTGCTGGAGTTGCAGGAAGGCTTCGACGCCCAGCAGCGCAAGCGCGAGCTGGCCTTGCTGAACGAAGACAACGCGCTGAAGGAAGAACAGCTGCGTGGCCGCGAACTCGAGTACAAGATCTGGGCCTTGACCGCCGGGATCGTGCTGTCGCTGCTCGCGCTGGCGGCACGCATGTACGGTGGCTTGCGCGCCACGCAACAAGCCCTGCGCCTGCGCAATGCGCAACTGCGTCGCCACAGCCTGCAAGACCCGCTGACCGGCCTGGCCAACCGGCGCCAGTTCCACGAGATCACCACCGGCGAAGGGGCGAGCACCTCGGCGCGGGGCACGCTGTACCTGCTGGACCTGGACCACTTCAAGAGCATCAACGACCACCATGGCCATGCGGCAGGCGACGCGGTGCTGGTCGAGACCGCACGCCGGTTGCGCGCGGTGCTGCGCGAAGAAGACCTGGTGGTGCGCTGGGGCGGCGAAGAATTTCTGGTGCTGGTGTCGGCGATGGCGCACGAGCGCGTCGAGCCGCTGGCGCAGCGCCTGTTGAGCGCGGTGGCCGGCATGCCGATGATCGTTGGCGACAAGCGCGTCAACGTGACCACCTCGATCGGCTTTGCCGAGTTCCCGCTCTTGCCGCATCAGCTGGATCTGCCCTGGGATCTGGCGGTCGACATCGTCGACAACGCGATGTATGTGGCCAAGAYCCTGGGCCGCAACAAGGCCTGCGGTGTCGGCGCGTTGCCCGCCAGCACCCTGGCCGAGATCGATGCGGTGGTGCAGGACCTGGAGCAGTCGTGGCGCGAAGGCCGGGTTCAGCTGGCGCTGCTGGAAGGCCCGACGGCGGAGGCGACGGCATGAAGCCCACGTGCCGGGTTCGCATTCTCACGGCCTGCCTGATGGCTTCCGCGGGCCTAGCCTGGCCTTTGGTCGGCAGCTCGGCGGCGGCGCCGGCGGCGTTGCAGGGCAGCGGTGCTCGCGCGACGACGAGCCCGATCACCCCGGCCACGGTCGAAGCCTGGCGGGGGCTCGAAAAGCTGGACGGCGCCATCGCACTGGTCGAGCTGAACGACCTGGCCAGCCGCTGGGTCAACGAAGGCTACGACGAGCCCGATGTGGTGCTGCAGCGGCTGGACGAGTTGCAAAGAGGCCTGTCCGCCGCGCCGTCGCTGGCCTGGACGCGGGTGGTCGAACGCACGCGGGGCCTGGTGGCCGCCCGTGCCGGACGCGAAGCCCAGGCCCAGGAAGCGGCGGGCCGGCTGTCGCAGATGGCCGATCGCGACCCGGTGGCCGGCGCCGATGCGGCGATGGTGCGGGCCATGCTCGACGACCAGCTGTGGCGGACCGAGTCGGCCACCGGCCATGCACAAGAGGCCGACGCGGCCTATGCGCGGGCATGTGCTGGCAATGCGCAGCGCAATGCCGGCTGCGACCACCGCGGCTGGTGGCAAGTGGTGCGGCTGTTGACCTTGCGCGCCGATCGCCAGGGCAACCGGCTCGAGGCGGCGCGCTTGCAACAGCGCGCCAACGAGCTGGCCGCGCAAGCCAACGACGATGTGCTGCTCGCCTGGGGCTTGTCTTCGCAGGCGGTGTTGAGCCACTACCTGAACGAAGCAGAGAAGTCGCGCCGCGAGATGGCGCAAGCCGAACGCCACGCGAAGAAGGACCCGAGCGGCCGCTCGATGATCCGGGTGCTGATGAACAGTGCGGTGCTGGCATCGGCCCGCAACGACCACGCCGGTTCGCAGCCGGCACTCGAAGAAGCGGTGCGCATTGCCCGCAATGCCGGCTCGGTCCGCATCGAAGCGCAGATCCTCGGCTCGTTGAGCGACGAGTTGCTGCGTGCCGGCAAACCGCGCGAAGCGCTGGCCGCGGTCGAGCGGGCGCTGCCGGTGATGCGACGCTTCAACGACCGGCGCAACCTGCCGGTGATGCTGCACAACGGGGGGCTGGCGCGTGTGCGGCTGGGCCAGTTGGCGCAGGGCAAGGCCGATCTCGAAGCGGCGCTGCAATTGTGGGAGCAGGCCAAGGCGCGGGCGCGCATCGAGACGGCGCTGAACGAGTCGGCCGACGCGTTGGCGGCGGTGGGTGACGTGAAGGCGGCGCTGGAACACTTTCACCGCGCCACCAAGCTGCGCGAGCAGATCGACAGCGACACCCGCGACGCGGTTCTGGGCCAGCTGAAGGAGCGCTTTCGCACCGAGGCTGGCCAGCGCGACCTGGAGTTGGCCGAGCGCGAGAACAGCCTGAAGACCGCCCGCCTGGGCAACCAGACGCTGATGCAGCGGGTCTGGATGCTGGCTTCGTTCATGTTGGCGATGGCGGCTGGGGTGCTGGTGGTGCAACTGCGTCGCACCCGCTTGGCCAACCTGCAACTGCGTCGCAGCGAGGCGCTGCTGAAGGTGCAAAGCGAGCGCGACCCGCTGACCGGCTTGGCCAACCGCCGCCACTTCCGCGAGGCGTTGGCGGCGCGCGAGGACGACAAGAGCCACGGCTTCTCCGGTGGCCTGATCCTGCTCGACGTGGACCACTTCAAGCGCGTCAACGACGAGCACGGCCATGCGGTGGGCGACGCGGTGCTGGTCGAGGTGGCGCATCGCTTGTCCGCCTGTGTGCGCGCCGGCGACGTCGCCTGCCGTTGGGGCGGCGAGGAGTTCTTGCTGCACACACCCGCGCTGAGCGGCGATGCACTCGAAACGCTGGCGTTGCGGGTGCTGGGCGAGATCGGCAACCGGCCGTTCAAGCTGGCCGACGGCCGCGAGATCACGGTGACGATGTCGATGGCCTACGCCGGCTTCCCGCTGCCGCCGCACGGCACCAGCCTGCCTTGGGAACAGGCGGTCAACCTGGTCGACATGGCCTTGTACAGCGCCAAGGCCATGGGCCGCGACCGCGCCGTGGGCCTGAACGCCACCAGTGCCAACTCCACCGAAGGCCTGGCTCGCGCCGCGGCCGATTTCGAGCGAGCGCGGGCGGATGGCCGTTTGACAGTGAAGGTGACGCCGCGCGTGGGAGCGTAACGAGGCGGCCTACGGCTCGCCGAAGCAGTCGCGGAAGCTGAAGTACAGCGAGACGTAGAAGACCGCGGTCAGCACCAAACCGACCGGCATCGCGAGCAGACTCGTCACCGCCGAGCCGAGCACCACGACCATGAAGCTGGTCAGCATGCCGGCCAGCAGCAGGACCGCCAACCAACCGATGCCAAACGCCAGGAAAGCGGTGCGCGCCCGCCACAGCGCCAGCGTGCTGGAAAACAAGGCTTGCGCGACGCTCTGGTGGGCCCAGAACACCAGTGCCGGCGCGAACCAGAACGGAATGCTCACCATCGTGCTCAGCCCCATGCGCCACAGCGCGCCGGCAGCGGCGCCGGGGGCTTCGCTCAGGCGCGCCAATTCTTCTGGCGGCGTGTTGCCCTTGGCGAGCGCGGTCAGCCAAGCATCGAAGGCGCCCGCGTCGATCCATTCGCACCACCACAAGGCGGCGGCGGTCAGCACGGCGTAGGTGATCAGCAGCGCCAGCAGGGGCCTGCGCCGGTCTGGCTCGCGCTGGGCCCAAGGCACGACGAAGATGCCGGCGTGGACCGGCCGCTCGAGCAATGATGCGTGAGTAGCCATCATGAAACCCAGGCTCAGCAGCGGCACCGCCACCATCAGCAGCACGCCGCCGATCCACGGCAGCARCATCGTCAGCAGCGCGGCGAACATGAAGGCCATGAACAGCCCGATGTAGGCCAGCGGATGGCGGAAGTATTCGCCAAAGGCCTGCGACACCCAGCGCCAACCGGCGGCGGCCGGCACGTCTTGAAGCTTCAATCCCATCGGTGAATCAGGCGCCGGGGTGCCAAGGGTTGGCCACGCAGTCGCGCAGCACGCGCTCGAAGTGCCGAGGGTCCTTGGGGGTCAACAGGGTGGCGTCGCGCGGTGCATGCCAATCGGCCAGGCGCGACAGCCAGAAGCGAAGCGCGGCGGCACGGCGCATGGCCGGCAGCGTGCGCCATTCGACACCGGCCGGTTCGCGCTCGGCGCGGTAGCCGGCGATCAGCGCATTGGCACGGGTCTCGTCGAGATGGCCTGAGTCGTCGTCGACGCACCAGTCGTTGATCGCCACGGCGAGGTCGAACGCAAAGCTGTCGACGCCGGCGAAATAGAAGTCGAACACACCGCACAGGCGCTCGCGGCCGGGCAGCCCCTCGAACAGCGCGTTGTCGCGGAACAGGTCGGCGTGCACCGCGCCATGCGGCAGTTGTGCGTAGGTGGGCGACGCCGACAGGTGCTGCTGGTAGGCGAGTTCTTCGTCGAGCAAGGCGGCGCTGTCTTCGTCGAGATGCGGGCGCACGCTGGGCGCTGTGGCTTGCCACCAGGCCAGGCCGCGCAAGTTAGGTTGGTACGGTGCAAAGTCGGCCACCGCCTTGTGCATGCGCGCGAGCGTGGCACCGACCTGGTCGGCGTGGTGCACATCGGGCGCGTCCACCGGCACGCCGGGCAGCCGGTTCACCACCGCGGCGGGCTTACCGGCCAGTTGGTGGCACAGCGCGCCGCTGCCGTTGGTGTGGGGTTCTGGCACCGGCAGCCCGTGCTGGGCCAGGTGCTGCATCAGCTGAAGGTAGAACGGCAGTTGCTCTGCTGACAAGCGCTCGAACAGCGTCAGCACCCACTCTCCATCGTCGGTCGACAGAAAGTAGTTCGTGTTTTCGATGCCGCTGCCAATGGGCTGCAACGAGCGCACGGCGCCCAGTTTCAGCTGCGTCGACAGCGCCTGGGCTTGATCCAGGCTCACTTCGGTATAGACCGCCATGACTTGCCGGTGAAGCGCCGCGCGAGCACGGCGCGGCGGTGTATCAGAAGGTGATGGACAACCAGACCCGTTGACCGGCCTTGGGGTCATCGGCCGGGGCGCGACCCGGTTCGGGCGCGGCGATCTCGTAAGGGCCGACACCGCGAATCTTGGGTTGCACCGTCAGGCGCTTGGTCTGGCCACGGACCCGCAATTCCTCGATGCGGACCTTGTCGTCTTCGGTGACTTCTTGCAGCACCTGCGGCTCGGGCACCGGCCGCGGTGCGGCAGCCTCTTCGGCCCGCACGGCGGCGGTGGCCAGAAGCAGCAGCGTGAGCGGGGCGGGCCAGAGCGTTTTCATGCGCCCGATTCTATGCCCGGGGTTCGAACCCGCTTTGTCGGACGAGGCCTGCCGCATGCGTCAGCCCAGTGGCGTAGCGCGGAGGCGAGGTAACAAGTAACAAAAACTCCGGACTGGTCCCATTGCGCATTAAGAAATGCAGGCAGCAAATGGAACGAACGGTCGTGCGATTCCGGGGCGTTCGGCCGCAATTCCAACCTCCCCGGGAGCGGAGACTTTCACATGCCGAAATTTTTAGGGCGGCGAGTTGCTGCCCTGGTTGTGTGCCTGCCGTTGTTCTCTCCCATCGCCTCTGAAGCCGCGAGCTGCCGTGCACCTACCCCCGCCGAAGCAGCCGTTTACACCACGCCCCTGTTGATGCCGGGCGTGATCTCGCCAAAAGACGGGACCTGTTTTCTGAACAACTTCACCGTCGCCACAAGCGACGGCGTGAGGTTGACCGCGAATGTCTTCCTGCCCCCTGGCGCCAATGGTGGAAGCAAGTTCCCTGCCATCGTCTATCCAGCGAGCTGGGCAGCCGCCGATTTCTTCGAGTACCTCGGAGAGCAGCAGCGCATGGCRCAGAACGGCTACGTCGCGCTGGCCTACACCGCACGGGGCTTCTATGGCTCCGAAGGTGTGGTCGGCGTGGCCAGTGCCCAGGATGCGTCCGACTTCAGCAGCGTGCTGGACTGGCTGGTGTCCAACACCGCCGCCGACGTGAACCGCATCGGTGCAGCCGGGATCTCCTATGGTGCCGGGCTGTCGGTGCTTGGTGCGGCTGGCGACAGCCGTGTGAAGGCCGTGGCCTCGATGTCCGGTTGGTCGAACCTGATCGACCAGATGTACGGCAATTCGGTGCCCAACCCGACCTGGCTGTCGATCTTGACGCTGTCGGGCACCTTCACCGGCGACATGGACCCGATCGTCTACGAGTACGACGCGGCCATCCGTGACCCGGATGCCTCGCCGGCCAAGATCGCAGAGATCACGGCCTGGGGCGTGGTCCGATCGCCGATCAACGCGGTTGACGCGTTGAACGCCCGCAAGGTGCCGGTGCTGATCAGCAAGAACTACCAGGACGACATGTTCTCGCCGAACTCGACGCTGCTGATGTACCAGCGCCTGACCGGACCGAAGAAGCTGTTGCTGCAACCGGGCATCCACGCTTCGGCCGAGTTGGCCGGCGCCACACTGGGCGTCGACAACCCGGTGTTCGACCAGGTGCACCGCTGGATGGACCGCTGGCTGAAAGGCATCTCGAACGGTGTCGACACCGAGCCGAAGGTCAACATGCAGCTGAAGTTCGGCGGCAACCGCGAGACCCTCAGCAACTGGCCGGCATCCGAACTGCGCAGCACCACCTACTACCTGGGCCCGCGGGGCAACCTGCGCTGGGACTTCGGCTGCTTCTGCTGGAAGGGTGTGACCGGCACGCTCGGCACCTCGCCCAACCGCCAGAGCTATGGTGACCAGATCGACAGCCTGCTCGACACGACCGCGACGACCGGATTGATCCCGATCCTGTCGCCGATCATGGAAAGCGCCGGCATACCGGTCATCAACCACATGGCCACGATCCTGGCGGGCAATGGCATCCGCTACGAAGGCGACTCGCTGAACGCGCCGGTCAAACTGCGCGGTTCACCCAAGCTGCAGATCCGCGCCAAGCCGAACCTCAAGCGTGGCATGCTGGTGGCGTACCTGTACGACGTGGACTGGGCGGGCTTCGGCACGCTGGTCACCCACGGCGCACGGGCGCTGCACTGGGCCACGCCGGGCGTCGCGACCGACCTGTCGTTCGACATGAACGCCATCGCCTACGACGTGCCGGCCGGTCATCACCTGGTGCTGGTGGTCGACACCGCTGACAGCCTCTACGGCGCGCCGGTGCACTGGGGCGAGATGTTCCGCATTTCGCTGCCCTTTGACGGCAACAGCCAGATGACGATGACGTTGCCGGTGAGATGACGGCCCCCGGGCGGCGGGTACGCCGCCCCGGCCCCCGCGGGGGCGCGCGGCCGCTTCGGAGCGGCCGTGCGCTGGCCGCGCTGGTCACGTTTGCTTCCCGGAGTGGCCCATCCAGGCGGGCTGCTCCGAATGCGGCTGCACAATCCGCGCATGAGTGAAAACAAGACCCTGCTGCTGGTCGACGGCAGCAGCTACCTTTACCGCGCCTACCACGCTCTGCCCGACCTCCGCGGCCCTGGCGGTGTTCCCACGGGCGCCGTCCACGGCATGGTCGCGATGATGAAGCGGCTACGCGAGCAGGTGCCCTCGGCACACGCCGTCTGCGTGTTCGACGCCCCGGGCAAGACCTTCCGCGACGAGTGGTACCCCGAGTACAAGGCGCAGCGCGCGCCGATGCCCGATGACCTGCGCAAGCAGATCGAGCCCATCCACGAGGTCGTCAAGCTGCTCGGCTGGCCGGTGCTGATGGTGCCTGGCATCGAAGCAGATGACGCGATCGGCACCCTGGCCAGCATCGGCGCCCAGTCGGGCCATTCGGTGGTTGTATCAACTGGTGACAAGGACTTGGCCCAGTTGGTCAACGAACAGGTCACCTTGATCAACACGATGAGCAACGAGACGCTCGACATCGAAGGCGTCAAAGCCAAGTTCGGCGTGCCGCCCGACCGCATCATCGACTACCTGACACTGATCGGTGACACGGTCGACAACGTGCCCGGCGTCGAGAAAGTGGGCCCGAAGACGGCGGCGAAATGGATCGCCGACCACGGCTCGCTGGACGGCGTGATCGCCGCTGCGGCCAGCATCAAGGGCGTGGCGGGCGAGAACCTGCGCAAGGCGCTGGACTGGCTGCCGCAAGGCCGCCGGCTGATCACCGTGGTGACCGACTGCGACCTGACCGAACATGTGAGCGGATGGCCAGTGCTGGACGCGCTGGAATTGAAGCCTGTCGACAACGACGGCCTGCTGGCCTTCTACGAGCGTTTCGGCTTCAAGGCTTTCCGCAAGGAGCTCGAGGCGTCGCTCGGGCGCGCTAGCGTTGCGGCTGACACCGGCTC
>NZ_JBFUGE010000227.1:0-9580 GCF_056403075.1 Ideonella sp. P3_A4
GCAGTGCAGCGGCGGCGACGACAAGGGGTGGTGCTGGCAGCGGCCGCTGCCAGCCGGCAACCGTATCCTGGACATGACGTTCGTCGATGCCGGCACCGGGTGGGCAGTAGGTCAGGCGGGACAAATCCTGAAGACCATGGACGGTGGCGCGACCTGGGTCCCCCAGGTCTCGCAGTTGACCGACGACTTGAGGTATGTACGTTTTGCGAGTGCGTCCGTCGGTTGGATCATTGGCGACCACGGCGCGACCCTCAAGACCACCGACGCCGGCGCCACCTGGACCCGGCAAGCCAATGAGACGGGCTACCCCGGTGAACCAGCGGGCATGGGCCTGGTCGTGCTGGATGAATCGCAGGTACTGGCTGTGTTCGACTATGAACAGGCGCGAACGACGGTCGACGGGGGCCAGACCTGGGCCACCGCGAAGCTGAGCCCGGACGAAGTCACTGAAGACGGCACGTTCTGGAAGGTCGATTACTTCTCTGGCGTTCGCAAGTCGACGCACATGGGGGCTGATGACTCGACGGTGTCGTTCGACATGGGCGGCACCGGATACCTGCGCCGCTTTAGCATGGGCAGCGCGCGCACCGGCCTGCTAATGACCTATGACTGGTCGACGTCGGAGCAGCGGATGTTCCGCACCCGCGACGGCGGCGCGTCATGGGGGCGGGTCTCTCCTGTAGGCCTGCCCGAGCAGGTGGAATTCCTCAAGGTGTTCGGCGACAGCGCGGCCTGGGCTGCCGGTGAGAACAGCCTGTTCCGCAGCACCAATGCCGGCAGTTCGTGGACGAAGGTCCAGGTGCCGGACGAGGTCTACGATCCGTCGTATGAACTCCATGCGCAAGACGCGCAGACGCTGTGGTTCAGGATTGGCAACGACTTCTATCTCACGACAGATGCCGGCAGTCATTGGGCACGGCTGGGCGTCGCGCAGGAGTTGTACCAGGCGAGCAGCCTGTTCGTCGGACAGGGAGCGTTGTGGCTGACCTATGACTCGCGGGTCTATCGCTCGCTCGATGGTGGCGGCGCCTGGACCCAGATGTTCGGCCCGCCGGCCGATGAAAGCTGGACTGAGCTCAGTTCGGTCTGGTTCTTCGATCAGCACAAAGGCGTCGCGGTCGGCAACGGGGGGTGGCTGCTGGAGACCAGCAATGGCGGCCGTGACTGGACGCGCAAGAGCCTGACGGGCCAGCAGGGCAGCTTCGCGAAGCTGCAGTTMGTGTCGTCGTCGACCGGTTGGCTCGCCGGCGAATGGGGCGTCAGCAAGACCACGGACGGCGGCGCCAGTTGGTGGACCCCGGTGGTCACTGGTGGCTTGATCAATGTCCACGCCTTTCACTTTATCGATGCCCGCAACGGGTGGGCGATCGCCGGCTATCGCGGGCTCCATCGGAGCACCGATGGCGGAGACACCTGGCAGCCGCTGCCGGACACGGCGTTTACCGCGACGAGCATCCGTTTTCTCGACGCTAACGTCGGTGTCGCCACCGGCGACAGCGGCACCGTCTATCGGACCGACGATGGCGGGGCCACCTGGAGCGCACGGCCGACCGGCATCTTCGAGGAGATGAATCGCGTGGTGTTCGTCGGTGCATCCACGGCTTGGGCCGTCGGTGAAGCCGGGGCAGTTTTGACGTCGACCGATGCTGGGCTGTCATGGAGTCGGGTGCTCGTACCACCGCGTACCTCGCTTCGCGACATATGGTTCACCGATGCGTTGCATGGTTGGATCGTCGGTGATCACGGCACGGTGCTGGCCACTGTCGATGGCGGCAAGACGTGGGGTGTCCAGGCCAGCCACGCCGCTGGCGGGCTGCGCGCGGCGTTCTTCCTCGACGCCTACACCGGCTGGATCGTCGGCAGCGATGGAATGGTGCTCGCGACAGCCACGGGCGGGCAATAAGCCAGCCCAGCTACTTCACACTGACCCAGCGCAGCTCGACCGTGTCGTTGTTCCACTGAACCAGGCTGACCTTCTTCGCCATCGCCCAGGTCAGCGTGCGGCGGTAGAGCGGGATGAAGGGCAGGTCATCGCCGATCAGGCGCAGCGCGACGCCGATCTGCGCGCGGCGGCGGGTCAGGTCGGGCTCGGTGCGGATGTTGTCGATCAGCGTATCGAGCTTGGGGTTGCTGTAGCGGCCGGCGTTGAAGATGCCCGTGCCGGTACCGGCGCCTTTGCTGTGGAACAGCGCGTTCAACGTCGACCACGGATCGGGCTGCGGCGTGAAGCCGAATTCGATGAAGCTGGCGCTGGCCTGGCTCAGCTTGGGGAAGAACTGGTTGGTGGGCGATGAGTGCAGCGTCGCGCGGATGCCCACCTGCGTCAGCATCGCGGTGGCGGCCTGGCAGACGTTCTCGCGGAAGGCGATGTTCACGCAGTCGAGCGTGACCGAGAAGCCGTTCGGGTAGCCGGCCTCGGCCAGCAGCGCGCGCGCCTTTGCGGGGTCGTAGGGCAGGCGCTTGTCGAGTTCGGGTGGTGAACCGTCGAGCAGTGGCGACAGGAGGGCGCCTGTGGGCCTGCCTTGTCCGTGCAGCACCTTGGCGACGATCAGGTCGACGTTCAGCGCCTGGTAGACCGCACGTCTCACGCGCAAGTCCTTGAAGGGGTTCCTGCCCTTCACGTCGCTGCCTTCGAGCTCGTCGCTGGCCTGGTCGAAGGTCAGGTACTGCTGGCCGATGTCCACCGTCTGTGCGAGCTTCAGGCGGTCGTCGTGCTTCAGGCGGTCGATGTCCTGGAACGGTGGGTCGAGCACGAGGTCGATCTCGCCCGAGGACAGCGCCGCCAGCCGCGTGGCGTCGGAGCGGATCGGCAAGAAGCTGACCTCGTCGAGATTGCCGTTGCGTTTGTCGCCGCGGCCCCACCACTGCGGGTTGGCTTTCAACACCACCTTGACGTCGGGCTCGTAGCGGTCGAGCCGGAAGGGGCCTGTGCCGTTGGCGTTGCGCACGGCAAAGGTCTCTTGCTTGCCATTGAAGTCCTGCGCCTTTTCGACGCCGTGCTTCTGCGCCCAGGCCCGGCTCATGATGCACCAGTACTGCAGTTTCTCGGGCAGCACCGCATCGGGGGTTGCCAGCAGCAGGTCGACCGTCAGCGGGTCAACGACCCGGGCACCGGTGACACCCTGCAGCTGGAAGCCGCGCTGCGAAGGCGGGGCCAACGCGCGTTCGACCGAGAACACCACGTCGTCGGCAGTGAAGGGCGTGCCGTCGTGGAACTTGACGTCGGGGCGCAGCTTGAAACGCCACGTGGTCGGATTGGGCTGGCTCCAGGTCAGCGCAAGCGCCGGCTCGAGCTTCATGTTCGCGTCGCGGCCGACCAGCGATTCGTAGATCTGGTAGATGACCCGCGCGTGGTACAGCAGCGCCAGCGCATGCGGGTCCATCGACTGCGGATCGAACCCCGTTGCTACCCGCAAGGTTGCCGCGGGCGTGGGCAGTGCGGCCAGGCCGATCAGGCCGCCGGCGAGCCAGCCGGCGGCGCGCCGCAAGAGCCGGCGCAGGTTGTTCAGATGACGGACAGGCTCAGCTGGTCCCAGAGGAAGTCGCGGACGGTCGGCCACCATTTGCTGTCGATGCCCAATGGCACGGTGTGCGGCGCGTCCGGGGTCGGGATCGTGGTGCAGCTGTTGCCGGAAGCGTCGATGCGCTGCTTGGTCGGCAACACATTGCCGGCCCAGGTCGCGCCGGTCGTCTGGTCTTGCGGTTGAGCATGGAACAGCAGCACCGGCGCGTCGTTGCGATCGTAGTGCAGCAGCGGGTCGGAATCGAACTGCGGGTCGATCAGCGTGGCGCCGGTGGACACGACGGCGGCCACATGCGATGAGATGCCGGGGTAGTCGGACGAGGTGCCGGCGAGCACGTCGGGGTCACCCTCGATCGCGCTGACCAGCGCCAGGCCGCCGCCGGCCGAGCTGCCGACGATCGCGATGCGTGAGGTGTCGATGTGATAGGTACTCGCGTTGACCTTCAGGAAGCGCACCGCGTTCAACAGGTCGTCGCTGGCCTGCACGATCGCCATCGTGCGCAGCTCTGGGCTGTCGGTGTTGTCCGGGGTCAGTCGGTAGTTGATCGACGCAGTGACGAAACCGGCGCGCGCATAGCCGATGGCGTCGTCGGCCTTCTCTTCCTTGCCACCCTGCGTGTAGCCACCGCCATGCACGAAGATCACCAGCGGCATCGGCGTCGTCGACGTCGCGTTCGGCGGCACCCAGACGTCCATCAGCAGCGTCAGCTGGTTGGTGCCGACCTCCTGGGCCTTGCGTCTGTCGGAGGTGTACTGCTCGCTGTTCCAGTTCGACCGGTGCGAGTAGGCCACGTCGCCGTACGGGTGGACCTCCATCGCCTGGTAGACGGCGCCTTGGAACAGTTCAAACGCCTGACTGCTCTTGCCTCCGCCGCCGCAGGACGCCAGAAAACCGAGCATCGACAGGACAAGAACGGAAAAATAGGAGCGCATGGCAGCCAAAAGTGAGGAGCAGAAGACATTCTGACCAACAGGGGCAACGCGCATTCCTGCTGCACCGTTGTCAGTGGTGAGCAGGTGTTACCTTTGATGGGGCGGCCTGCGGGCTTACCCGCGGGTCATATGGCGTGATGGCCGGCGTTGGAACGCCAGCTCCCCGATCTGGTGCGCGCGGCCATCCCGGCCGCGCCAGCTCACTTGCGCATCAGCGTGCTCTTGCCGAACAGGCTCTCGATCAGGTCGACCGCGATCTCGGCGGTCTTGTTGCGCACGTCCAGCGCCGGGTTCAGCTCCATCACGTCCAGGCTGGCTAGGCGGCCAGTGTCGGCAATCATTTCCATGCACAGCTGGGCTTCGCGGTAGGTCGGGCCACCGGGGATGGTGGTGCCGACGCCGGGTGCGATGTCCGGGTCGAGGAAGTCGACATCGAAGCTCACATGCAGGTGGGTGTTGACGTCCATCGTCGCCAACGCCAGCTCCATCGTGTGGCGCATGCCCATCTCGTCGATGTAGCGCATGTCGTAGACCTCCAGGCCTACCTCGTGCACCAAGCGTTTTTCACCCGGGTCGACCGAGCGGATGCCGATCTGGCGGATCCACTTCGGGTTGATCGCCGGCACCTGACCACCGATCTCGATCAGCTCTTTGGGGCCGTGGCCGCACAGGCAGGCCACCGGCATGCCGTGSAKGTTGCCGCTGGGCGTGAGCTGGCTGGTGTTGAAGTCGGCGTGCGCGTCGAGCCAGAGCACGCGCAGTTTCTTGCCAGTCTCGCGGCAGTGGCGCGCCACTGCGCTGATCGAGCCCAGGCCCAGGCAGTGGTCACCGCCCAGCAGGATGGGAAGACGCCCGTCGGCCAATTCGGCGTGCACGGCGTCGTGCACCAGGCGGTTCCAGGTCACCACCTCAGGCAGGTGGCGGTAGCCCTCGTCTGGTGGTTGCCAGGGGTTGGACGGGCCGATCAGGTTGCCGCGATCCAGCACTTCCAGGCCGTGGCCCTCGAGGATGGGGCCGATGTTGGCGACGCGCATGGCTTCGGGGCCCATGCTGGCGCCACGCGCCCCGGCGCCGATGTCGGTCGGCGCGCCGATGAGTGAGACTTTTTTCAGCATGGGGGCGTATTGTCCGGTGTTCCTGACGGAGAAGTATGCGTCCGATGGACCTGCAGGCCGGATTTTCGGCGGCAGGAGCGGTTTAGATGCCGCCCGTGTAGTCACCGTTCCCGTCTTCGCCGGCGTCCAGCCCATAGTCTTGCGCCAGCACTTCCCAGGCTTCGTCGGCCGTCTCGACGAAGCGGAACAGCTTCTCGTCGCCCGGGCTGATCATGCCGGTCTCGATCAGGTAGTCGAAGTCGATCAGCCGTGTCCAGAACTCGCGCCCGAACATCAGGATGGGCCGGCGCCGGCACTTGCCGGTCTGCATCAGCGTCATCGCCTCGAACAGCTCGTCCAGCGTGCCGAAGCCGCCCGGGAAGCACACCAGCGCGACCGAGCGCATCAGGAAGTGCATCTTGCGCAGCGCGAAGTAATGGAACTGGAAGCACAGCTCCGGCGTGATGTACGGGTTCGGTGCCTGTTCGTGCGGCAGCACGATGTTCAGGCCAATGCTCCTGCCGCCGATCTCGTGCGCGCCGCGGTTGCCTGCCTCCATGATGCCGGGCCCGCCGCCGGTGCAAACATAGATCGGCCGCGCCAGCCGGCGCGAGCGCTCGGTCACCAGCGTCGAAAAGCGGCGTGCCTCCTCGTAGAAGCGGCYCATCGCCAGCTGCGTTTCGGCGCGGCGGATGGCGGCGGCGTCGCCGACCGCGTTGGCGTCGGCCAGCCGGTGTTCAGCCACATCTCGCGGCGGGATGCGCGCGCTGCCGAAGATCACCACCGTGCTGCGGATGCCTTGCTCCTGCTGCACCAGCTCGGGTTTCAACAGCTCCAGCTGCATGCGCACCGGCCGCAGCTCCGGGCGGACCAGGAAGTCGGTGTCGGTGAATGCCAGGTGGTAGCTGCTCTCGGGCCCGTCGTAGCGCGGCGGCGCCGTCAGGGCTTGCGCTTCTTCTTCGGCACTCGGGAAGTTGCGGGCGGTCAGGTCGATGGGTTTGTCCATCAAGCAGTGAAAATTGCAGAAGGGGGAGGGAGCTTACTCCCGCCGCACCGCGCCGGGGCGCCACAACGCACCGGCTTCAGGCGTCGCTGCGCCGTTGTGCGCGGACGGGGCCACAGACCGCGCAGTCCGTTTGTTGCGCGAGGCGGATTTCGTCCCAACGCATGCTGCGTGCGTCCAGCATCAGCAGACGGCCCGCCAGCGATTCGCCGACGCCGGCGAGCAGCTTCAGCGCTTCGGCCGCCTGCATCGTGCCGATGATGCCGACCAGCGGTGCGAACACGCCCATCAGCGCGCAACGTGCCTCTTCGGTGGTCGCATCGGGCGGGAACAGGCAGGCGTAGCAGGGCTTGCYGGGCTGGCGCGTGTCGTAGACCGAAATCTGCCCGTCGAAGCCGATCGCCGCGYCGGCCACCAGCGGCTTGGCATGGGCGACGCAGGCGGCATTCACCGCCTGGCGCGTGGTGAAGTTGTCGCTGCAGTCCAGCACCACATCGACCTCGGCCACCAGCGTGTCCAGCAGGGCCGCATCGGCGCGCTGGCAGAGGGTGCGGATGTCCAGCGTCGGGTTGATCGCCAGCATTGCCGTTCGGGCCGATTCGGCCTTGGGCACGCCGACGCGCGCCATGTTGTGGGCAATCTGGCGCTGCAGGTTGGTCAGGTCGACTTGGTCATGGTCGACCAGTGTGATTCGGCCCACGCCTGCCGTGCCAAGGTACAACGCCACCGGCGAGCCCAGGCCGCCGGCGCCGATGACCAGCGCGTGGCCGGCCTGCAGCTTGGCCTGGCCCTCGATGCCAATCTCGTCGAGCAGGATGTGGCGCGAGTAGCGCAGCAGGTCGTCGTCGGTCATGGCGCAAGGATACGGGCCGTTGCCGAGACCTTGACCGCTTAGGGGCGGGCGGTCGTTTGGTCGGGGGCCTCAAGAACAAACGCCGCAAGCCCTTGCAGGCCGGCGGCGTTGATTTATGGGCGTGCCTTGTCGGCACGCGCGGGTGGATCAGTGCTCGGTGTCGGTGTCCAGCGGGCGCTCGGTCATGGTCTTGCTGACCATCACCGGGTGGKTCTTCAGCCGGTTCATCGCCTGGGTCAGCTGGAAGTCTTCGCCACTACCGAACTCAGGCAGCGGCTTGATCGTGCCGTCCTTGATCTTCTCGGCTTGCTCTTCCAGCTTCTTGCGGGCCTCTTCGCGCGCCTTTTCACGGGCCTCGTTCTTCTCTTCGCCGTTGACCAGGTGCTTTTCCAGGTCAGCCTCGCGCATGCGCAGCGCTGCGAAGACATTGCCTTCGGCGGTTTCGTCGAGCCAGACATCAGGCACGATGCCCTTGGCCTGGATCGAACGGCCGCTCGGCGTGTAGTAGCGGGCGGTGGTGATCTTCAGCGCGGTGTCGGCTGACAGCGGGCGAATGGTCTGCACCGAGCCCTTGCCGAAGGTCTGTGCGCCCATCACGACGGCGCGGTGGTGGTCTTGCAGCGCGCCGGCAACGATCTCGCTCGCCGAGGCCGAGCCTTCGTTGACCAGCACCACCATCGGCACGTTCTTGATCGCGGCCGGCAGCTTCTTCAGCGGGTCGACGCCGCCGCGGCGCATGTAGTTGTCGGGCGACGCGTGGTAGGTGAACTTCGAATCGGCGATCTGGCCGTTGGTGCTGACGACGATGGCGTCGTTCGGCAGGAAAGCGGCTGACAGAGCCACCGCGCCTTCGAGAAGGCCGCCCGGGTCGTTGCGCAGGTCGAGCACCAGGCCCTTGATGTTCGGGTCTTGCTTGTACAGCTCTTCCAGCTTCCGGCTGAAATCTTCGATCGTGCGTTCCTGGAATTGGGTCACGCGCAGCCAGGCGTAGCCCGGCTCGATCATCTTGGCCCGCACGCTCTGCACGCGGATCTCTTCGCGCGTGATCGTCACCGGGAAGCTGCGGTTCTCGGTCTTGCGGAACACCGTCAGCATGACCTTGGTGTTCGGGTCGCCACGCATGCGCTTGACGGCCTGTTCCATGCCCAGGCCCTTGACGGGCGTGTCGTCGATCTTGGTGATCAGATCGCCCGACTTGATGCCGGCGCGGAAGGCGGGAGAGCCTTCGATCGGGGAGACGACCTTGACGACGCCGTCTTCCATGCCGATTTCAATACCGACGCCGACGAACTTGCCGGTGGTCGATTCGCGGAATTCCTTGAAGCTCTTCTTGTCGAAGAACTGCGAGTGCGGGTCGAGCCCCGACACCATGCCCGACAACGCGTCGTTGATCAGCTTTTTCTCGTCGACCGGTTCGACGTAGTCGCTTTTCAGGATGTCGAACGCGCGGGCGAGCTGCTGCATCTCCTCCAGCGGGATCGGCGAATAGGTATTTCGCGCGATGGCTGTCAGCTGCATCGTCGTCAATGCGCCTGCCACGGCTCCGAGGGTCAGCAGACCCGCTACTTTCAGTTTTGCACCCATTTTGTCTCGCTTGAAACGCTCGCGTACGCAGCCAGCCAAGTATAGGTCTGCAACGATTGGCTGAGTTCCCTACAAAACCGAAAAGTTGCTTGAACGGCGTGGCAAAAGTCGTGAGCGGGTACTCACAAATCGACACGTTTCTGKGGGTGGGAAAACCCCGCCGTTGGGTCCCTGGAAAAGAGGCGAAAAACCTATGTTTCTCGGGGGAACGTGACCACGTGGTCGACCTGAGGCCGGATGCCGATCCATTCGCCCAATTGGTGGTCGTGGTGCGAGGGCACGTGCGCCAGCACTTGCTCCCCACTGGCCAGGCGCAGCGTGTAAAGAAATTCCGAGCCGCGGAAGGCCTTGCGCTCGATCCGCGCTTTCACTGGCGCGTCGTCGTCGTGGACGATGTCGTCGGCGCGCAGCAACACGTCGCATTCACCGCCGGGGTAGGCGTCAGGCAGCAGGCATTCGTCGGCGTCGTCCAAGTCACCCAGCGGGGTGCGCACGCGCGGGCCTTCAGGCAGCGAGACGATCTGGCCGGGCGTGAAGACGCCATGGCCGATGAAGCCGGCGACGAAACGGGTGGCCGGGCGGTGGTACAG
>NZ_JBFUGE010000228.1:0-9527 GCF_056403075.1 Ideonella sp. P3_A4
GCGTGAAGACCACCATCGCAGCCGACACCAGGCCGTAGCGCGCACCCGGCAGCGTGATGGTCACGAAGCGGCGCAGCCGGCCGGCGCCCAATGTTTCGGCGGCTTCGTACAGCCGCTGGTCGGCCAGGGTCAGGCTGGTGACGAGGATCAGCAGCGCATGCGGAAAGGTGTAGAACACCTCACCCATCACGATGCCGAGTGGCCCGTAGATCGAGGCTGAGCCCAGCCACGACTTCAGCAGCCCCTGGTTGCCGAACAGGTAGACCAGCGAGATCGCCGGCATCAGCGAAGGCGCGAGCAGCGGCGACAGGGCCAGCCAGCGCAGCAGCGGCCGGCCCCAGAGCCGAGAGCGCGTCAACGCGAATGCGAAACCCAGCGCGAGCGGCAACACGATTGCACTGCTGACCAGCGCCAGCCCGACGCTGTTCCACAGCGCCGCCCGCAGCCGCGTTTCGGCAACCAGCGCCCACAGCTGGTCGAGGCCGACGAGCCGGCCATCAGGCCCCTGCACTGCCTTGACCAGGATGCTGGCCAACGGCCAGGCCAGGAATACCAGCAGCACGGCTGCCAGCAGCCAGGCCAATGCGCCGGCCCACCGCTCGTCCGCGGTGCGCAGCGGTTGGCGCTGCATGGCGAGACCGGGCCAGCGAAGCGCCGCCAGCATCACGCCTGACCCTCGTTGTTGACGAAGCAGCGCAGCCGCTCACTGCGCAAACCGACGCGCAGCCGCAGGCCCGGCGCCAAGCCGATGCAAGCTGGCTCGTGGGCGGCGATGTCGGCGGTCAGGCTGACCTGCAGCGCCGCACACAGCGTCAAGTGCACGCGGCGCAGGCCGCCCATGAAATCCACCCGCGTGACATCGGCCAGCAAGCCGCTGTCCGACGCCTGCAGCACCACGTCTTCAGGTCGGCAGAACAGCGTGCCCTGCATGTCTGGACGCAGGGCCAGCGCAGCCGCTGGCGCATCGATCACCTGGCCGGCGAGTTCGACCGCACCATCGGGCCGGCGCTGAACCGGCAGCCAGTTGGCATGGCCGACGAACTCGGCGACGAAGCGCGTGCGCGGCTCACCATAGATCTGTTCCGGCGTGCCAACCTGTTCGATGCGGCCGGCGTTCATCACCGCGATCGTGTCCGCGGTGGTCAGCGCTTCTTCCTGGTCATGCGTGACCATCACCGTGGTGACGCCGAGCTTGCGCTGCAGCGCGCGCAGCTCGCGCCGCAGGTGCTCGCGCACCTGTGCGTCCAGCGCCGACAGTGGCTCGTCGAGCAACAGCAGGCTCGGCGAGGTGGCCAAGGCGCGCGCCAACGCGACGCGTTGCTGTTGACCGCCGGAGAGCTGCGCCGGGTACTTCGCGTCGCTGCCGGCCAAGCCCACCAGGTCCAGCAGCTCGGACACCCGACGCGCTTTCTGCGCGCGGTCAGTGCGCAAGCCGTAGCCCACGTTGTCGGCCACGTTCAGGTTAGGAAACAACGCATAGGACTGGAACACGATGCCGTAGTCCCGCTGCGCCGGCGGCTGGCGGCCGATGTCGCTACCGCCCATCAACAGCCGCCCGGCATCTTGCCGCTCCAGCCCGGCCAGCACGCGCAGCAGCGTGGTCTTGCCGCAGCCCGATGGCCCGAGCAGGCACAGGAATTCGCCTTTGGCGACTGACAGGTCGATACCGGCCAGAGCCTCGAAGGCGCCGAAGCGTTTGGCGATGCCTTCGAATTGCAGCCAGGCCGGCCGTGGTTCAAGTGCGGAGGTCAGTGCGGCCGACAAAGGCGGTTGAAGCAACGCATTCATGGGGTCATCAAGCGTTGCAGGCGCGGCAGAAAGTGCGCCAGTGGTGGTGTGGTCAGGCCCACCACCTTGGCCGTGTCATCGTGGCGGCGCAAGGTGATGGCCCGCATGGCGTGCGGCTTGGCCAAAAACTGCTCGGCTTGCAACGCTGTCATTGATCCGCCCTGCAGCGTCAGGCTGCACTGCGAGGCCGTTGACAAAGCGGCGTGGTAGCCAGGTTCTGCGTGGCAGAGGTAGCGCTTGGCATCGACATGCAGCCCGATCGCATCGACCACTTCGGCCGGCAGCATCGGCCGCAGGAACGGCAGCACCTTGTACTGGTGCAGGTCGTCCACGCCGTCGGCCAGATCAGTGTCCTGCTGCTCGAACAGCAGGTGCCCGAGGTCGTGCAGCAGGCACGCCACGACCAGCGCGTCGTCGCCACCGCTGCTCTCGGCCAGCCACGCTGCCTGCAGCGCATGCTCGAGCTGGCTGACCGCCTCGCCGCCATACAGCGCCTGGCCTTGCCGCTCGAACAGCGCGCCGATGTGCTCGATCGTGAGCGACATGCCAGGCGCGGGGCTCAGTTCTTCGGCTCGGACTTCGCGTCGTAGCGCTTGGTCCACTCGGCCAGGATACGCTCGCGGTTGTCGGCCGACCACTTCAGGTCTTGCTTGATCAGCAACTGCTCGTAGTTCGCCGGGATGTGCGCATTGGGCTTGGCCACGCCCGGGTAGGCGACGATGGCGAAGTTCTTTTCGTAAAGCTCGTTGGCGCTGCGCGAGGCCGACCAGTCGGCCAGCTTCTTCGCGGCATCGATGTTCTTGCTGCCCTTCATCACCGCGGTGGCTTCGAGATCCCAGCCCAGCCCTTCGGCCGGGAAGACCAGCTCGATCGGCGCGCCGCTGTCCTTCAGCTTGGCCGCGCGGTACTCGAAGGCGATGCCGATCGGGAACTCACCGGCCGCCGCCTGCTTGCACGGCTTGGAGCCTGAGTGGGTGTACTGCGCGATGTTCTCGTGCAGCTTGTCCATGTAGGCCCAGCCGCCTTGCTCGCCGAACATCTTCAGCCAGGCCGTCACATCGAAGTAGCCGGTGCCGCTGGAGGCCGGGTTCGGCATCACGACCTTGCCGCGGTACTCGGGCTTGAGCAGGTCTTTCCAGCTCTCGGGCTTCTTCAAGCCTTGCTTGGCAGCCTCGATGGTGTTGAAGCACACGGTGGCGCCCCACACGTCCATGCCAACCCAGCTGGGCACCGACGCGCCATCGACATAGCGCTTGTCCAGTTCCGCCACGCCCTTCGGAGCGTAGGGCTGCAGCAGGCCTTCACGCTCCAGCACCAGCAGCGAGCTGGCGGCCACGCCCATCACCACGTCGGCTTGCGGCGCGGCCTTCTCGGCCAGCAGTCGGGCGGTGATGATGCCGGTCGAGTCGCGCACCCACTTCAGCTTGACGCCAGGGTTCTCGGTTTCGAACTGGGCCTGGTAGGCCTTCAGCTGGTCGGCCTCCAGCGCGGTGTAGACCGTCAGGGTCGTGTCGGCGTAGGCGGCGCCGACTGAAGCGGCAACGAAGGCGAGGGAAAGCAGCGGGCGGCGGTACATCGCAGGCTCCTGGGGTTGGAAACTGCGCTGCACTCTATGTATCGGCTGTGACGATACGTTGACGCTCGATCGATTCGCGCCGATGCGGCCATCAGAAAACTTTTGAACCCCTGCCCAGTTTCACTTGCGAAGCGCGCGCGTGGCGGGTGGCCCGGRGGYGCGTTCTCCGGCCCAGGCTCGCGGGGCACGGTGTTCGGCACGCCTCTCATCTCTCGGTCTGCACCCGTTGACGCTTGCCTGATGCTGCGGCGACCGCGAATGGGGCCTGAACCCGCACCCCCGAGCCACCCACCATGGAACCGTGGTGACCTGCCCGTGCGTGCCATGCCACGGRCGGTGCTTGCAGGGCGGTGGTGGTGCCTCCGGGCGCAGGCCCCATTCGCGGTCGCCGCCACKSCGCCKKGGCACYMCGGTGTTGATGCGGCTGCCCGTCGTGTGCCGCAACCGTGCCCCGCGAGCGTGGGCCGGAGAACGGGGGCACCGCCGCCGCTCTGCCGCCACTACGGGGGCAGTCGCAGCGCACCCAGGCAACCCGCATTGGCCAGAAAGCAGGCGCACCGCTCATCTAATGTGCCCCCTGCAGCTCGACGTTGGCCGAGCCCATGTAAGCCTCGATCACCGCCGGGTTCTTCGACACCTGCTCATACGGCCCTTCAGCCAGCGTCGCACCACGCTGCAGCACGGTGATCGTGTCGGCGATGCTGGCCACGACGCTCATGTTGTGCTCGACCATCAGGATGGTGCGGTCGGCCGAGACCTTCTTGATCAGCTGGCGGATGCGGTCCACGTCTTCCAGGCCCATGCCCTGTGTCGGCTCGTCCAGCAGCATCAACTGCGGGTCCATTGCCAGCGTGGTGGCGATCTCCAGCGCGCGCTTGCGGCCATAAGCCAGTTCGACAGCCTTTGCGCCGGCATAACCCGCCAAGTCCACTGCCCCCAACAGCTCCAATGCTCGGCTGTTCAGCGAATCGAGGCAACGCTCGCTGCGCCAGAAATGGAACGAGCCACCGAGCTTGCGCTGCAACGCGACGCGCACGTTCTCCAGCACCGTCAGGTGCGGGAACACGGCCGAGATCTGGAACGAGCGGATCACGCCGCGGCGGGCGATGTGCGCCGGTGTTTCGCCGGTGATGTCTTGACCGTCATAGACGATGCGGCCGGCACTCGGCGTCAGGAACTTGGTCAGCAGGTTGAAGCAGGTCGTCTTGCCGGCACCGTTGGGGCCGATCAGCGCATGGATGTGGCCGCGCTTGACGCGCAGATTGACCTTGCTGACCGCGACGAAACCCTTGAACTCTTTCGTCAGGTCGTGAGTCTCAAGAATGTATTCGGCGCTGCCGCTCATCCACTTTCCCCAGAACGGGCACCCAACCGTTGCGACAGCGTCCGCGCCGCTTGCACCACCACCTTACGTTGCCGCTCCATCTGCTCGGCGCTCAGCACCGCCTTGTTCAGGCACACCCCCAGGCCGGCCACCGGCTGGCCCGTGGCGTCGAAGATCGGCGCGGCCAGCGCGATGACGCCTTCCCGGATACCTTCGTCGTCGATGCTGTAGCCCTGCTCGCGACAGAGGGCCAACTCTTTCATCAGCTCAGCTTGGCTGGCCGCGCCCCGATCGGTCAAACGCTGCAGCGGGCCGGGCGGGAAGAGCGCTTGCAACCTCAAGGCGGGCAGATGCGCCAGCATCGCCTTGCCGGTGGCCGACAGGTGCGCAGGCAGGCGCATGCCGATGGTGAAGTTCAGGCCCAGCGGCCGCGACCCGTTGCGCACGCCCACGTAGACCACCTCGGCGCCATTCAGCACCGACAGGATCAGCGTTTCGTCCGGCGCCCGCACGCCGCGCCACAGCGCCTCGAACTCGCCGGCCACGCTGGTGCTGGCGACAAAGGCCTCGGCCAGGCTCATCACGCTGGGGCCGATCTGCAGCGCGCCGTTGTCGGCCCGGCGCAGGTAGCCCAAGTTCAGCAACGTGTTGCACAGCCCATGCACGCTGCTCTTGGGCAACGCCAGCGCGGCGGCCACGTGGGTCATGCTCAGTGGCTCGCGCTGGCGGGCCAGCAGGTCCATCACCGCCACCGCACGGGCCACCGCCGGCACCAGGCCGGGGGCGGCGTGGTGCGCATGTGCAGGGCTGGAAACCGCGACCATGAGTTCGATGGGCTGAACCGGGTTCAAGGATTCGAACGTCAGTCTAGGCACCACGCGCCGCAGGTCAACACATGCTTACGCATTTCGCGCGCTTCGCGGGAAAACACCGAGGCGTGAAAAAGGGCTGTGCATTGGCCTTTTCTTCATCGCTCATCCGCGCGCCGTCTTCCTAGCATCGTGGTTCAACAAGAAGCCACCTAGCCATGCCACCGATCCACACCCAACAGCCCCACGCCAAGGCGGTGGTGCGTCGGGTCGGTCGTGCCTTTTCTGAAGGCGGCTGGCTGGCTCAGGCGCTGCCGCTGCTGCTGCTGGCCTTGCTGGCAAGCCGTGCGGCCGACGACGCGCAAAGCCTTCGGCTGTCGGCTCTGCTGCAGCTCGCTGGCTCGATGCTGCTGATGCTGTCGGTGGTCTGCTGCAAGATCGGTGTCTGGCGCGCCGCAAACCGCCGAGCACAGCATGCAGGGGCCTCCGCGACCACCTGGGCCCTGCGCGTGCTGGTTCTGGCCGGCAGCCTCGCCTTTGGTCTCGCCTTTGCAGAGCGCCACGGCGGCGCCCGGACTTTCGAGATGGGCCAGATCGCACTCGGCCAGGATCCGGTCGCGGTGATCGACGCGCGCATCAGCGCCGACGGCCACAGCCTGCTGCTGTCCGGCACCTTGGGCGCCGGCTCTGCTGACAAGGTGCATGAGTTGCTGGCCAACGCGCCGGGCGTCCGCCTGGTGCACCTGCAATCGGCCGGTGGCCGCCTGTTCGAAGCCGAGAGCATTGCCGCCGACATCCGTGAGCGGCGCCTGAACACCTATGTCGACGGCCTGTGCGCCAGTGCCTGCACGATGGTGCTGCTCGCCGGCCGCCAGCGTGGCGCCGCGCCCAACGCCCGCATCGGTTTTCACCGCCCGAGTTTTGCCGGTGTCGACGACGACCGCACGGTCGATGCCGACGTCCTGATGCGCTACTACCGCAATGCCGGCATCGCCCGCGCGTTTATCGAGAAGGTGCGCGCCACGTCCAGCCAGTCGATGTGGTTCCCGTCGCGTCAGGAGCTGGAGCGCCACCGGGTGTTGACACCCACGCCGCCGGGAGGCGGTCTGCTCGCCTTGCGTTGACCCTCGCTGGGCACGGCGGCGGGTGGGCGGGTATGCTCGCCAGCCATCACGAAACGCCAGGGAAGCCAGCATGAGCGATGCGCCGCAACAGCAATCTCCTGCCATCCGAGTCGGGATCGGTGGCTGGACCTTCGAACCCTGGCGCAACAATTTCTACCCGCCCGACCTGCCGCACAGCCGCGAGCTCGAATACGCCAGCCGCAAGCTGACAGCGATCGAGGTCAACGGCACCTACTACAGCTCGCAAAAGCCCGAGACCTTTGCCAAGTGGCGCGACGAGACGCCCGACGACTTCGTCTTCTCGCTCAAGGCCTCGCGCTTTGCCACCAACCGGCGCGTGCTGGCCGAGGCCGGCGAGTCGGTCGAGCGCTTTGTCCACAGCGGCATTGCCGAACTGGCCCGCAAGCTCGGGCCGATCGTCTGGCAGTTCGCGCCCACCAAACGCTTCGACCCGGTCGACTTCGAGGCCTTCTTGAAGCTGCTGCCGTCCAAGGTCGGCGAGCGGCCGCTGCGCCATGTGCTGGACGTGCGCCACGACAGCTTCAAGAGCCCCGACTACCTCGCGCTCGCGCGGCGCTACCAGGCCGCAACGGTGTTCACCGATTCGGACGAGTACCCGTCGTTTGCCGACGTCACCGGCGACTTCGTCTACACGCGGATGATGCGCACCGATTCGAGCCTGGCGCTGGGCGTCACGCCCGAAGCGCTGGACCAGCTGGCCGCCTGTGGCCAAGCCTGGCGCGACGGTGCCGAGCCGGCCGATGTGCCGCGCGTCGAGCCGTCGCCGGCTCCTGCCGCACCGCGCGACGTGTTCATGTTTTTCATCAGCGGCGCGAAGGAAAAGGCCCCGCACGCCGCAATGGCATTGCGTGAACGAATCGCTCGAATTGCCGGGTAAAGCTCGTCAGGTGCGTCTGGATGTAGGCCGCTACCCGGGAGCGGCTCCTACCGTTCGTCACATGCGCTCACAGTGTTCGGCGCCACAGCCCCTATCTTGAAGGATGTGAAGACTTTGGGAACTGTGGCAGCCATGAAACTGAACTCGATTTTTCAAGCCCGACACACCGGCGCCTCGCGCCTCGCCCTGTTGACCCTGGCTGCTGCCGGATCCGCCTATGCCGCAGTCCCTGGCACCGGCAACCCCGACGGTCATTGCACCGTGCCCACGGCCGCGCAGGCCGACAGCATCGCCAACGCCCATGTCGTTGGCACCGGCTCGCCCGCCAGCTGCACCTCTGCGGCCTTCGTGGCCGCGGTCGCCAACGGCGGTGTCATCACCTTCAATTGCGGGCCCGATCCGGTCACCATCGCGTTGACCGCCACCGCCAAGGTGTTCAACGACAAGCCCAACGTCGTGATCGACGGCGGCGGCAAGGTCACGCTCAGCGGCGCTGGCGTGCGGCGCATCCTGTACATGAACACCTGCGATCCGAAGCAGGTCTGGACCACTGGACACTGCGACACGCAGGACACGCCGCACCTGACGGTGCAGAACATCACGCTGACCAAGGGCAACTCCCGCGGCCAGACATATGGCCTGTCCGAGGTCTACGGCGGCGGCGCGATCTACACGCGCGGCGGCCGGCTCAAGGTGGTCAACACGCGTTTCTTCAAGAACAGCTGCGAAGCCACCGGCCCCGACCTGGGCGGCGGCGCGCTCCGCTCGTTTGGCGGCTCGCCGACGGCGCCGGTCTACATCACGCACAGCACCTTCGGCGGCGGCGCGTACTACGCCAACAACTGCTCCAACGGCGGTGCGATCAGCGGCCTGGCCACCAACTTCAGCATCTACAACAGCCTGATCAGCTACAACTCGGCGGTCGGCAACGGCGCCAACCCGGCGGCCCCGGGCACGCCGGGCGGCGGCAGCGGTGGTGGCATCTACCAGGACGGCAACACCATCAACCTGACGATGTGCGGCAACAAGATTCAGAACAACCATGCCAATGAAGGCGGCGGTGCTTCGTTCTTCGTCAGCAACAACCTGACCGGCACGATGTCGATCACCAACTCGCTGTTGAGCGGCAACCCGAACGACAAGTTCGAGACCAACGGCCTGCCAGGCATCTTCATCCTGGCCAAGGCTGGCCAGCCGGTGATCACCAACTCGCAGATCCTGCGCTGACCAAACGCCGGCGGCAGCCGGCGCAGCCACGAAGGGTACCCCGCGCAGGTGGGGTGCCCTTTTTGCCTTCCGTCCTCCCGTTGCAGCCGCTCGGACGCCTCAGGGTGTACCGGGCAGGAGCCGACCCGCATCATCTCGCCCCACGTCAAACAATGAGGAGCGGCTGCATGCGAGCCCTGCAGAGTGTTGTCCTGGCCCTGATCCTGCCGTGGATCGGCATGGCCTCTTCGGCCCATGCCACCCCTTTAGTGCCTTTGGCCGCTGCGCTGGAGTCCGTTGCGCCGCTGGCCAAGGACACGCCGAGCACCACCGTCGCAGGAAACACCTTCGATGCTCCGGCCGGCTGGCGTCTGAGCGTGCGCGGACCGGCCACCATCCTCGAGGCTCCGGAGGGCGGCTCGTGGCTGGCGCTGATCGATATCGATGCGCCCGATGCCCATGCCGCGCTTGCCGCGGCGTGGGCCGCCTTCCAGCCGCATGCGAACAGGCCGGTGAAGGTGGTGACGCCGATCGCGCCAAAGAACGGCTGGACCGATCGCCAGGCTTTCTCTTACCAGACCTCGCCGAATGAAAACCGCGAAGTCCTGGCCCAGGTTCGCCGTGCCAACCAGATGTGGATGGTGGTCATCCGCGACATGGCCGTTGACGTGGCTGAAAGGCGCAGCACGCAGATCAACCAGGTCTTCGGCAAGCTGCTGCCCAAGGGCTACCAGCGCGAATCGTTTGCCGGCAAGCCAGCGAACAAGCTCGATGCGGCGCATCTCGCCGAGTTGACCGGCTT